>JBNARN010000077.1:0-5888 GCA_049718365.1 Candidatus Bathyarchaeales archaeon | reverse complement strand
GTTATTAATCGCAAAACAAATAAATGGTTTCATTTACGTATGAAGAGATTACAAGTTGGAGGAAGAAGACACGGCTAAAGAACGGTTCTTCAACAGCCTCAAAGTTTTTGGGCGCTTGCGTATCCAAACAAGCCATGCGTCGATAGTGTGCTATTCAGCTTTGTTTCTGATACTCTTTATTGCTCTTACTATTCGCATTTTGCCTATGCGTTGGGAAATACCTTCAGGCACATTGCGCCTCAACGAATTTGACCCATATTACCAATTTAGCTTAACAAGGTATATGGTGCAAAACGGTTTGCTCTCGCCTTATTGGCCTACTCCATGGATAAACACGCAGCAATGGTACCCTAATGGGTTAGACATGTCTGCTTCGTATCCTTCCCTGCCAATGACCGCAGCTGCACTCTACAGTGTCATCTCGTTTTTAGGTGTTAACGTAGACTTAATGTCATTCTGTTCGTTTTTACCAGCAATCTTAGGAATGATTAGCTGCTTAATAATTTACTTAATAGGCAAAGACATAGGCGGCAAAGCAATCGGCCTATTCGCGGCGCTTTTCCTAGCTTTAGCACCATCTTTTCTTGCCAGAACCGCGCTTGGCTTCTTTGACACAGAATCAGTAGGCATTCTAGGCCTTCTATCATTTATTTTCCTATTTCTGAGGGCAATCGACGAAAATAGGTCTACGCGTTCATCATTGATGTACTCTTTTGGCGCCGCTGGCGCATTAGCCTATTTCCTTTTGGGATGGGGTGCATCCTACTACATACTTGGTTTAATCGCCATTTTTGTTTTAACGTTAATCTTACTAAAAAGATACACGCCTCGTCTACTGATTTCTTACAGCATAACTTTTGGGTTAGCATTCTTCATAGCAACCAAGTTTCCATACCTGTCACTAAATTATCTAGTTACTGGTCCAGTGATATTGGTTGCTGGCGTGTTCATTTTGCTTTGCCTTGCAGAAATTTTGCGCCATAATATATCCGCTAGAACAAAAATGATGCTTACCATCGCAACGCTGATTGGAATAGTCGGCGTTTTCGCTGTTTTATCGCAACTTGGTTACATGACGAATATAGCAGGCAAGTTCCTTTCGGTGGTTAATCCGTTTCTCCGCTCAGCAGCTCCCTTATTGGAGTCTGTGGCTGAACATCGAATTTCAGCGTGGGGCAGCATTTACTACGACTTCGGTTTAGGAATACTCTTCTTCTTGGCTGGCTTGTATTTCACGCTGAGGAACCCGACTAACAGAAACCTTTTCTTGTTACTTTTCGGAGCTACATCCCTTTATTTCGCTGCGTCCATGGTGCGCTTACTTGCCATTTTCGCGCCGGCCTTTAGCCTTCTCGCGGCAGCAGGAATTTTGGGCATACTGAAGCCATTTTACGCCTTATTGCGTGAGGCACCAGAGATTGCGGTGAAAACAAAACGGAAGATAGCGCGGGTAAGCAAAGAATATAGCGGCGCCGCGGTGTTTCTTGTGTTCATACTTCTGCTTACAAATCTCGCGTTTTCGCCTCAAAACGGCGGTATGCCACGGGTTTATGGTCAAGCGTACTCGCCTATCACGATTAGTGCCGCAAGTCTTCCTGTGGTGCCGAATGTGCAAGCGACTGAATGGTTAGATATGCTAAGCTGGACGAGAAATAATCTCCAGTCAACGACTGTGGTGTGCTCTTGGTGGGATTACGGGTATTGGCTAAGCATACTTGGCAACGTTACAACCTTAGCAGACAACGCCACGGTTAACACTACACAGATAGAAAACATTGGTTTCATCTTCATGGCACCAGAAGAAAAAGCGCTCGCTATGCTGGAGAAGTATAACGCCAAATACATACTCGTCTTTGTTACCCTCGGCATAGCCCAATCATCAAGCGGCACTTCCTATGTGGTCCGCTTCGCGGGATATGGCGACGAAGGAAAATGGCAGTGGATGGCGCGGATTTCAGGACAAGCACGCGACAGATTCATAGCGGAAGGCTTGCTTGATGAGAACTCGGCATGGACCGATGAAAATGCCTTCTTCAATAAAACCAGTGGTACATGGTTTGATCGTGGCAAGAATACCACGATATACAAGCTAATGAGCTGGGCAAAGCAGCGTTGGGTTGATGTTTCTGGTGTACAAAGCGGCATCACAGCAGACGAAGCAGGTGTGCAGCCAACATACTTTAAGGAAGCATACTTCGCTGGCGAGAACTTGAGCGCGATTGACGCCTCAGCCAAATACGGTGGCCTCATACCAATCGTAGCTCTTTACGAGATTGACTGGCAAAAATACTACAATGCCACAAGCCAACCTTAAGGAAGCGAAACCGTGTTCCCAAAAGTTCCAGACCAGCACAAGATAGGTAAACCCTTGGTTCCCAACGGCTTAGGCGTCATCTACGTTCTGTTCACAACTGTTTATCTCTTCTTGAGCTACTTTCTTGGAATTGCCAAAACTGAAAATGGGGTGTCTGCACCTTTAACTTTGGCTGTTTGCATCTTATTCGGCGGCTTCATGGGGTTGCTGGATGACTGGATGGATTTGAAATGGCGTTATAAGGCTTTTATGCCCTTAATAGCTGCGCTTCCCCTCGTATATTTGGCTAGAGAGTACGCTTTACGCACTGCAATCTCGTTGCCCATAATTGGCATAATAGACTTTGGCGACGCGTACTACTTTTTAGTAATTCCATTGATGGTAATGGTGGTTACTAATGTTGTGAACATGCTTGGAGGCTTGAATGGTTTAGAAACCATCTGCCCAGCAATAATCATAATCGGGTTAATGGCGCTGTCACCGCTTTCATACATGCTCCTTATGCTTGGGCCACTGATAATATGGCTTGCACTTGCGGTTTTTAACTTCGCAGGCAAGATTTTCGTAGGCAATAGCGGCTCGTTCGCCATTGGCATGACGATAGCCTCTTTCGCGGTAATTGCTGATTTAAAATTGAGTTTGCTGATTTCGATTATACCGTATGTTTTTAACTCGACTTTAATATTGTTGAGCGTTTTCCTTTTCGGGAAAAAAGCATGTGTCACACTTGACGGAAATAGGCTTGTGTCTACTCACAGGCGCAGTTTGATTACGCTTATCACTTATCAGCGGCCGATGACTGAACGCAAAGTAGTGGCTTTAATAGCGTTGCTTGTAGCGATTTTCGTTTCCTTCGCGGTGCTTACTGAGTTATTCTGTTAACTGCCATGCGCGCCATGCATAAGCCTAATTGCTTTTCGCGTTTTCCGATTCAGCAAGTTTTAATAGGCAACTTTTGCTTGTGCATAAGCTAATGGGCGGGTAGGTGGGCCTCCACCCGTTCCGCCAAACAAACCCCGGTGTAGGAGGTGTAAGTAGTGAAAATCGATAGTCGAGATTTGACTGGAACCGCTGTCTTCGCTGCGTTGTACGTAGTAATCAATATTTTGCAGGCTGTTACTGTGGGTAACCCTACAATTTATGGGCCTATACAACTGCGCTTAGCAGACTTCATGATTGCTCTGGCAGCATTATTCGGTTGGCCAATAATTGGCGGCGTAACAATAGGCTGCTTCCTAACCAACGCCTACTACTTCCTCGGCGCCCCAGACGTGATTCTCGGGCCAATAGCCAACCTAGTCGCCGCTTGGCTTGTGATGCACTTAAGAAAACGTCGATTGCTGGCATGTGTTGCCGGCGCTTTGCCCATCGGCTTAATCGTTGGAGGCTATCTTTGGCTTTTCTTTCCGCCGCCAGAAGTATTAGGCAGTTTACCCGCGTGGGCAGGCATGATCCTCAGCATAACCGTTAGCAGCTTAATTGCCGTGGCAGTCATAGGATACGCGGTGCTCTCAATGCTAAGCCGACATAACATTATAAAACCGCTGAAAGCGCGTGGATTAAAGGTTGTCTCAGAAAAATGATGAGCCGGTTCAGTTTTCTGCTATATTCCGATTTTTCCTTTTTTATCTGCCTACAGGCGTCTCGTAGATTCTGTCACAAAAGTAGGCTTTGCTAAAGTTGTCTTCAATTTACGCTTTGTGCCATATTCAGCATAGTTTATAACTGTCTGCAACGCTATTTTTGTAAGGGAGTTTTATTATGGCTAAAACTGACGAGAATTTGAAAGTTGCTTTCGCAGGTGAATCTCAGGCTAACAGGCGCTATTTAGCTTTTGCAAAAAAGGCCGAAGAGGAAGGATACACGCAGATTGCGAAGCTCTTCAAGGCTGCTGCAGAGGCGGAAACAGTTCACGCGCTGAATCATCTGAGAATAACTGGGCAAATTAAATCAACCTTGGAGAACTTGAAGGCTGCTGTATCAGGCGAAACCTTCGAGTTCAAAGAAATGTATCCCGAGTACATAGCCGCTGCAAAGCAGGAAGACAACAAGCAGGCGGCATGGAGTTTTAACGTGGCGAATCAAGTAGAGCAGATACACGCCAAGCTTTTCGCAAAGGCAATTGACGCATTGAAGCGGAAAAAACCGATGGAGCAAGTGGACTATTACGTGTGTAGCGTCTGCGGAAATACGGTTGAAGGCTCGCCTCCAGATGTGTGTCCAATCTGTGGTGCTCCGAAAGAAAAATTCTTTAAAGCAACATAATAACGCCCTTTTTTATTCCTGCCCTTTCTCAAAACATTATTATGGTGCCCTTGCTAGGTTATATTGGGTGTTTTCTTTGGGTTGCTGGAAATGGTTTAACGGAGTTTTAAAAGAAGCCGGTGTGCAAGTCACAGACCAAAACAAGGACGCAATTGAAAAAGTCATACATGGTTATGTAAGTGAGCAAGCCAGCTATGGACGTTGCTCAGCAGACTGGCGGAAAGCCCGCAAAGAAATTAACGAAAGCCCTGAAATGAAAAAGGAACTCATCGAAAAACTTAAGGCATTAGTCTAAACTGCTGCTCTTCCCGCTCCTTTTTTTCTGTAAGCCAGGGGTATTCGCTAATAGCGCATCTTATATAAGGTAGCGTCGCTTTATTTTGCAAAATGAAGTGTTGAAAAATGGATAAATGGGAATGCACACTCTGCGGCTACATATACAATCCCGAAAAAGGCGACCCTGAACATGGCATACCAGCTGGAACACCTTTTGAGCAGCTACCCGAAAACTGGGCTTGCCCGATTTGCGGAGCGCCTAAAAGCCAATTCGTAAAGCGCAATTAAAACGGAATTAATTAAGCTTCCGCGCCGCTCGCACCGTTTTTGAAAGCTTTATATCCGCCTTAAAAGCACAATATTTTGGATATAGATGTTTTTAAACAAAATCAAAAAAAGAGACGGAAGCATCGCTGATTTTGACCCGGAAAGAATCAAAAACGCTGTTCACAGGGCTTTTCTCGCGGTTGAACTTGAAAACGGCGAAAAAGCTGAGGGCATAACCCAAGAAGTTGTTGCGCTGTTAAAGGAGCGCTTCCGAGATGAATTTCCTTCAGTTGAGAACGTGCAAGACACAGTTGTAGAGGTTTTAAAGAAAAAAGGCTATGGCACAGTCGCACAGGCCTATGAGGATTACCGAAGAAAAAAAGAAGAACTCCGCGCGCTAAGAGAAACTCTTGGAATAGAGCCCAAGCTGAGTGTAAATGCTCTCGAAGTTTTAAAGGCAAGATATCTGCTTCGCGACGAGAAAGAGAACATTATAGAAACACCTGCTCAGCTTTTTGAAAGAGTAGCTAAAGCCATAGCCAAAGTTGATAAGGCATACGGAGATGACGCGGAAACAAGCGCAAGAATCTTTTACGAAATGATGGCGCGGCTCGAATTCCTCCCCAACTCTCCCACATTATTCAACGCGGGAACCGCCATCGGGCAATTGTCCGCTTGCTTTGTCCTTCCAGTTCCAGACTCGCTTGAAGGCATATTCACCGCTGTAAAAAACATGGCGCTTATTGAGCAGACCGGCGGCGGCGTA
>JBNARN010000076.1:2206-5915 GCA_049718365.1 Candidatus Bathyarchaeales archaeon | reverse complement strand
TGAGTCGGCCATTGGATTTTTGAATACGCCTTGATATACGACGCCTGACGCTGCAAGGGCGGCGCCGACTACTACGCCGGCTATTATGCGTGGTAGACGTATTTGAAGTATGATGGCTGAGTCTCTAGGTAGAACTAGCGATGAATCTATGTAGCCGTCTAAAAATGGGATTTGCTTGCCTAAGGTTGCTAGAATATTTGCAAAGGGAATTTGAGCGTAACCTACATTTAGCGACACCAAAACTGTTACAAACAAGGCTACCAGCAACAAAATTACAATTAGCTTCCATCGGCTAGACCTCCGAAAATATGTCCCTTCAACTTCGCTGGTGCTCATGGCTTTCACACAAAAAAAGTATGAGGAACTTAAAAGAGTTCTGGATGGAATGCTTTGGCTAGTTCTTCTATTGCGTCTGCAACTCTTGGGCCTGCTCTTGAGATGGTGTTAGAATCCACGGTGCATATTCTGTTGTTCTGCACGGCGCTTATTGAATCCCAGCCTGGTCGCGCTTTAACCGCGTCTATGCTCACCCAGAAGGGCTCGCCTTTACCCATACCCTCTTCAGGTAGAATTATCACGTCAGGGTTCCGTTGGATAACTGCTTCAGCGCTTGACTGGAAGTACTCCAAGTCTTGATCAGCGAATATGTTGACGCCGCCAGCCTTTTCTATAAGCTCGTTTTGCCATGCCTTTGCGCCTGCAGTCCACAGCGAGGTGGGATCATACCAGACTTCATAGTATACTGTGGGTTTGTACGCGGAAATTGCCACTTTGGCGACGACAGCATCAATTCTGCTTTGGATATTATTGATAAGGGCAAGTGCCTCTGCACGTTTGCCAGTTGCATTGCCAACTAACTCAATATCCCTTAAGACACCAGCTATGTTCGGCGGGTTCAGCACTAAAACCTTGTAGCCTAGGTTTCGCAGGGTAGCAACAGTTTCGCCTTGAACGCCGGCTGTAGCCAAAATCAGGTCAGGTTCAAGCGATGCAATTACTTCCATATTTGGATTTGAGAAGTCTCCGATGCTGGTCATGTTTCCAGCGGCGATCCACGCTGAAAAATTATACGGGTAGTCACAGTAATCGCTGACACCTACAACTTTTTCATCCAAGCCCAAGGCAAACACGATTTCGGTTGTGCTCGGCGCAAGCGAAACAATCTTTTTGGGGAAAGTGTCCATGCTTGTAACATAGCCTGTGTCGTCAACCAGATTATGCAAAGCTTCCAGCTGCTCGGCACTTGGACCCGGCTGGTAAACATAAACAAAAGCTGCAACCACAATTAAAGCAACTATGGCTATCGCAACAATAGCGTATTTTTTATTCATTTTTCTCCCCTCTTTGACGGATGGTTTATCCATGCGCTCCTATAAAACTTTGCGCAAAGGAACTACGGTGGAAGGAAAAGAAAAATGCAGGAAGGACACGTAACACTTAAAACAAACTCTTCAATAAGACATGGGCTGATGAGCATGAACACGGAATATCCACCATTACTGGTTTTTCTTGAACAGAAAGGCATAAAACTGGAAGACCTTATATCCACGGCTCTCGAGCTTTTCGTTCCACATCCAGGCATAGAAACAGAAAAGGATGCTGCAAAGCTTCTTCGAGAAGAATTTTACGACGTTTTATCCGACGTAAACGTCTCCTGCCTCATAGTTGCTTGCTTCCGTGCGCAAGAAGATGCCGAAAACGGGCTGATTCCAGGCTTATCAAAAGAGCGCTTCATGGGACGACCTGGACTTGTAGCTGACGAATTACTGGGACTGGCAATAGCCAACTACATAGCAGGAGTAAGAGGCATATTTGAATTCACAAGATTTGACCAAGCAAAACCAGGAATACTGAAAAAACTCGGGCCAATCACAAACGACGCCATAGGCGGATTAGTCGCCGGCGTATCATCGAACATGTACACGCAAGCGCTCAGGCGCACAAAATAATTGCTTTTACAGGTTACATGTGCTTTTGAAACGCGTCTAGAACTCCGTGGCAGTCGCATGTCGTAGCCACAACGAATTTGTCCCGCTGCTTTGCCAAATTGAAAAAGTCTAAAAGCTCACTGCCTTTAAGCGCACCCATACCAGGCGCCATCGAATAACTAATCAAAATAAAAGCGTCGGGACAAGCAAACCTAATCAGTTCGGTCATGGTGCATGGTTTTCTAATGTTCGAGGATGGGCAAACCGTGGGCATGGAACATTTTTCTACGCAACCGTTGTCTCGGTTGAAGCTGGCAATAAGTTTTCCTTTTCCAACAGCGAGCACAACAACTTCAGGCAATTTAGGCAGTATGGTGTTTATGGCTTCAGGCCACGGATCAAGCTGAAACTTGAGCCTTGCCAGATCGGCAGCGATGTGCACGGGCGCGGTGGGAAACACGTATTCGGGTTTAAGCTCTTCAATTAACTTCAAAGCTGTTGAAAGGTCGCCGCGGATAAAATGTTCGCCATCAGAAGCAATGCTCTCTGAGGAGACAAGTCCAAATTGCTTAACAGCGAGACAGTCGGGGTCAGTGTCAACCACCACGAAGCCTTTACCTTTCTGCCGAAGATACTCAATCGCGTAGCACCCATATTTTCCGCCGCCAATGATTATGTCCATTTTCACTCACTTTTCGTCTGCCGAGGCAAATGGTTATGACGCACAATTACGTTATAAAAAACTTTAGGCTAAAAAGGTTCTCGGCCAGTAAAGGAGCAGAAGCTGGAATCGCGGTCATTTTTCTCGGTAACTACCACAAGACTATAATATTTTGTTGGGTCAGTGAGATTTACGCAGCTGAAGCCTTATGGGACAAACACGCCTATGCGTCGTCACCCACACATTCCTGCCCCACGTAGGCGGGATAGAAAAGGTTGTTTACGAGCAGTGTAAACGTTTGATGAAAAAGCAGTTTGAGCCCACGGTTGTAACGCATAGAAATTACACGGCGAAAGATTATGTTGTCGAGGGAATACAAGTCAAATGCTACGATGCCTTGAACATCGGATTCAGACTGGGAATCCCCTACTCTATTCCGCAGATCAGCAGTTTCAAAACCTTTTTGAAAGCTGTCAAAGCCAGCGACCTTATCCATGTGCATGGCCACCCATACCCTTCTTCGCTTATAGCCGCGAAAATCGCGAAAAAATACGAGAAACCAGTGGTGCTTACTCAGCATAACACGTTCATAGAATACGCGAATAGCCTCTGGGATCACGTTGAATGGTTAAACGACTGCGTCATTGGAAAGGAAGCGCTGAAGGCGGCTGATAAAATAGTTGTCGTTAGCCATGCAACGAGAAATTACGTTTTAAGCCTAGGCGCAGACCCAAAGAAAATCCATGTGCTCCATAATGGCGTCGATGTGGACCATTTCAAGCCCTTAAAGGGAGTAAGAGATTCTATGCGAAAGAAACTGGGAATATCAAAGGCGGCAAGCGTCGTTTTAACCGTGAGGCGAATAGTCTACAAGAACGGCGTTGATACGCTAATAGAAAGCGCAGAAAGGGCGATTCAAAAGAACCCGCGCTTAGTTTTTCTTGTAGTAGGCAAAGGACCAGATTTTGAGAAGGTCAAAGAAAAAATAGTGCAACTTGGGCTGCAGGAAAATTTCAGGCTCACAGGCTTTGTTTCCGATGACGACTTGCCATTCTACTATAACGCAGCAGACTTTTTCGTTTTACCCTCAAAGTCAGGAGAGGGCTTGCCGCTGGTGGCG
>JBNARN010000076.1:0-2196 GCA_049718365.1 Candidatus Bathyarchaeales archaeon | reverse complement strand
AGTTGGGACAAAAACGTGGAGAAATTAGTGGAAATATACGAAGAGCTTATTTAATCAAATCGCGGAAACTATATGAAACTTACGCTGGAAGTTACACAACAATGACATTGACAGTAGGCATGGTTTCAGTTGTAATTCCGACGCTAAACGAAGCCGGAAACATTCTTGAGGAACTCGAAACAATCGAAAGAGAAGTGAAATACCCCAAGGAGATCATCATTGTAGACGGCGGCTCAACCGATGGAACAATAGAAATAGTCAAAAAAGCAAACTGCAAGCTCATCATTGAGCCTAGACGCGGCTACGGGCTTGCTTTACGAACAGGGTTTAAACAAGCAAAAGGCGACGTCATCGTAATGGTTGACGGCGACGGCACCTACGAGGTAAAACACATTAACCTTCTTGTTGACGCTTTAATAGAGAAAAATGCGCAATTATGCCTGGCAACGCGAATGTATGACCCGAACAAGGCAATGGGATTCATGAATTTCGTCGGCAACAAAATAATAACTTTCTTTTTCGACTTTTTTTACGGGCAGTTCATCAGCGACTCACAGTCTGGTTTCCGCGCCATATCCCGCGCGGCAATAGAAAAGGTGGATTTGGAGCAGACAGACATGGCATTCGCAACTGAGATGCTGATACAATTCGCCAAAAAGGGTTTTAAGATGATTGAAGTGCCTTCGACTTATAAGGCAAGGAAATATGGAAAAACAAAGCTGAGAAGAATTAAGTCAGGAATAGAGATATTCACCACTATTGTTAGAGGATTACTAAGGTGAAGATACTTTCGGAAATAAAGCAAAATATTGCTGCCAAGCTAAGGTTTGATGACAAAGGTCACCGAATCGCAGTGATAATTGCGGTGATATTTGTTTCCAGTATCCTTTTGGGGTATTATTTTGTCTCGAGGCTTCCGCCTGAAGGATACAACACAATTTACTTGCTGGATTATCAGCATAAGAAGGCGATAGCCTATCCTGAACTTGTAGTCGCCAACGCAAAGAATAACACGGTTAACGTTTGGGTTGTAGTTGAAAACCACATGGGCACAAGCCAATCTTATCAAGTTTTGCAAAAAGTGGTTAGCGACTCAATTCTTTCCTTTCCAGTAGAAGCAAACGCAGAGAAAAGCTACAGTAAAACTTTAGAGAATGGCGAGAAATGGGAGACGCTGGCAACCGTCTCTCTGAATGAAACGGGAAGTTACTCTGTAGTGTTTGAACTTTGGATTTATAACGCTGAAGCCAAAGCCTTCAGGTTCTCTTACAACTATTGCGTTCTCAACATCGATGTTATACCACAAGCCTAAAAAGTCATTGAGCTTGCTGTGTACAATATTCTTCTTCGGTTGCTATTCTGTGAACATTGTTGTATGCACAGAAGGGGATAATCTTCAAATCTGGAGTAACATAGTGAACCACGCATCTCCTGACGCGGTTTATGTCGAAAGTGTATGGATCCATGAAAGCCATGCAGCCCAAGAGGAAGATTCTTCTCCGTAAATTGGCAAGCGACTGATAAGAGGGAGAAATGTGCATTTTAAGAATAGTCTTCGTCAGCGTGAAAATGCCGATTTCTTTGGTGACCAAAAGCCAGTTTAAAGATTGCATTGAAGCCAAAAACAGCGAGGAGAGTATCGAGAAGCGCCCTTTGGTCTCCACTGATTTCGCTGTTTTCTGCAGAATGCGGAAGAAGCGCTCAAAATTAACAAAATGATTAATGGGAATAATCTTTCCGCTTCTTGACACGTACATCCAGTTTACGAGGCCACACTGGGGGCTGCAGGAAAATAGGGGCCAAGGCTTTTTCATGAATTTACTCATAACCTTTATTGGGCCAGTCATGATGGAAAGTGGAAAGAGGTCGGTGGTTTTAATTTCGCCGTTGGTTTGCGCTTCAACGTCTTCAGCGAAGCGGGTATCGCGCCAAGCCTCTCGGAAGGGATTATCAACAGCGCGTCCAGTAAACGCGATAGGCTGGAAAATTATGCCTCTTATGATATAGGAGTTCTGCGCCGCGAACCTTATGATGGCGCCAACTTCATTGTCGTTTAATCCGCGGACTAAAGTGTTAACCAGTATTACTTCTACGTCATACTTGCGGCAGTTTTCTATGGCTTTCATCTTGGTTTGCAGCAGCTTCTTGCCGCGCATTTTCTCGTAAATTTCATCACGGAAACTGTCAAACTGCAAA
>JBNARN010000075.1:0-5962 GCA_049718365.1 Candidatus Bathyarchaeales archaeon | reverse complement strand
TACCTATTGAATTAGGGAAGATTAAATGCTGGAAGTTAATAAGTTTTGAGCACACACCATAAAAAATCGATGCTTAGCCCCACTGGTGCGCTGCTTCATTTAAGAAATTATGCCCGCTGTTGCCTCGTCAACCAGCAAGTTGAGAAGTAGACCCTCTATAGGTTTCTGCAATGAATTTCTAATATGCGCCAAATATGCTGGTATCGTGCTAATTTTTGTCGGGCTTTGGCTCTTCTTAATTTGGAGATCGCCAATGTTTGCGGTGATTAGGAATGCTTTGGGCTATTTGACGGTGACAGATTTTGCTAGGTTCCGTGGCATGTCTGGATCTAGTCCTTTCTCGACTGCTAAGTAATAGGCTAGAAGTTGTAAGGGTATAATGAAAGGTATCGGCGATAAAACCTCGGGTATCCCTTTGGGAACTTCAATGTAATCATCGGCTAGCGCTTTAATTGCGTCGTCGTCTTCTTCTATGATTGCAATTATTGAGGCGCCTCTGGCTTTCATCTCCATGATGTTGCTAATTAGAGTTTTATGTGTCGAATCTTTTGCGCATATGAAAATCACTGGAAAGCCCGGCTCAATTAGGCTTATTGGCCCGTGTTTGCTTTCCCCTGCAGGAAAAGCCAGCGAGGGAACATAGGCTATTTCCATTAGTTTAAGGCGTCCTTCATAGGCGGTGGCTGTGCTTATCCCGCGGCCTAAAAAGAAGAAAATTTTTGCGTCACGGTATTTTTTGGCAAGCTGTTTGACTTTTTCCTCTTGAGTTTGAATTATCTCCTTGACAATATCGGGCAGTTTTTCCAATTTCTCTTCAATGTAATCCATTTCATCTTGGGAAATCTTACCTCGCTTCTTTGCCAGCCTAAGCGCCAGTTGAGCTAAAACTGAAAGTTGCGAGGTGAAGGTTTTTGTGGCTGCCACGCCGATTTCTGGGCCAGACTGCTGGCTGACATAAACCCTTGACACACGAGTTAGAGTAGAACCGATCACGTTTGTCAAGCCGAGTATCGTTGCGGCACGTTGTTGAGCGCATGTGACGGCTGCTAAGGTGTCTGCGGTTTCACCTGACTGGCTTACAGCGAGAATGGTGCTGTCTATGTTGACGGATTTGCCGTGTTGCTCTAGAAATTCTGAGGCATACACAGGGTAAGTTGCCAAGAAGGCAAGCTTCGAGAACATGTATGACGCAGCTAAACAAGCGTGATATGATGTGCCGCAGGCAACTAGGAAGACTTCGCGGGCGCGGTCGAGGAATGTTGCGATTAAATCAAGATAATGTTCCTGCAAGCGTAATGTGTTGCGGAGTGTCGTCGGCTGCTCATGTATTTCTTTAATCATGAAGTGCGGATAGCCTTGCTTGACTGCCATTTCCGGTGTCCAATCAATTATCGCCGGCTTTCTGGTTACTGTGCTGTTATCACTAATTTTCCTGATTTCGTAACCCGTGGCGGAAATGATTACAAGTTCTCCGTCATTTATCAAAACTGCTTTGTTGGTTAATGGTAAAAATGCGGGTATATCTGATGCACAGTAGATGGCGTTTTCGTTTATGCCTAGGACTAATGGGCTTTCGTTTCTGGCGCATACTATCTTGTCCGGCTCGCTTGTGGCGATAACCGCGATAGCGTAAGATCCGCTGAGCCTTTTTACTGCCTCTAAAACCGCGTTAACCAAGCCTATTTCAGGTTTTTTCTTAAGATTTTCTTCGATGAGATGCGCTATTACTTCGGTGTCTGTTTTTGAGACAAAATTATGTCCGTTGTTTTCCAGTTCAAGTTTTAGCTCAGAAAAATTTTCTATGATTCCATTGTGAATTACGGCTATTTGTCCCGTGCAATCCATGTGCGGGTGCGCATTAATCTTTAATGGCGCGCCATGTGTAGCCCATCTGGTGTGGCCTATGCCAATGTTTCCTGGCAAATCATCAAGATTCCAGATTTTGTGGACATCATCTATTTTACCCTGGTCTTTTTTGACGTGTATCTTTCCATCATAAATTGTGGCTATGCCTACGGAGTCGTAGCCTCGGTATTCAAGTCGTTTGAGCGAGGCATGTATTAACGGTGCCGCATTTCCTTCCTTTGTTATGCAGCCAAAAATTCCGCACATTCCTTGAGCCTCATTTTTGCTGATCAGTTGTTTTGAGTCTTATCCAATCGGTTCTTTTGTTAATAAGGATTTTTAGGAGAAAACTTTCTACGCTAAAAAAGTTTTTTTAGTGGTTTTTATCGCTTGGGCTCTTATCTGCGGTCTTCAGCGCTAAGCATTCCGCCTTTATCTTTAGCAACTATAATAAAATTTTTAATAATGGTGATAGAGAATTAGATGTGGAAAGAAAAAATTATGCCGAAAAAGTTGCTGCTTCAAGACGATGGAGCCACGCAAAAAGTAAAGGAAATCAACATACTGCAAGATGCACAGAAGCTAAAGATGATCCTGGGTAAGCTCAGCTGGAACATTTTGACAATGCTTGCCGAAAAGGAAATGTACCCTTTGGAAATAGCTAAGCAACTGGGCGTTCACGAACAGAAAGTCTATTACCATATAAGAAAGCTGGCGAAGGCAGGAGCTATAGAAATAGTTAAGGAGGAAAAAAGGAAAGGTGCCATGGCCAAGTATTACAAAGCGGTCTCCCCCGCCTTTGGCATAGAACTATCTAAAGGATACACAATAATCCAAAACTATCACCAGCAGACAATAGACGCGCAAATTCAAAAATTTTTCAAAGAATACGTCACCACTGAAGGCGTGTGGGATGGCAAAATAGTTGTAGGAAGCCCGGCGCCACATGGCCCTTTTAAGACCAGCGCCCGAGATGGGCACTACGCTGCACATTTAGCTTTCTTCCTAGGCCAATTTGCCAAGAAACCTCAGGATTTCATAATAAAGTTGGATGTGGATGTGAAAGCCGAAAAAGAAGAAAAGAATAACCTAATACTCGTTGGCGGTCCAGGAACAAATCTGCTTACACAGGAAGTTAACAGTTATCTGCCTGTCAAATTCATCATGCAGTCTTCAACTCAAGGTTTCCTGCTTGGCGGATTGACATCGGAAAAGACATTGCGTGTTTACACTGCCGACGCCATCGGGCTAATAGCTAAGATTGTGAATCCATGGGATCCCGCTAAGCGTATTATAGTTTTAGCAGGAAACAAAGCTGTGGGAACTAAAGCCTGTGTTTTAGCCTTAACTAATTTCTGGAGTAAAACTCTCCAGCAATATCGTGGAGAAGACACGTTTACAACTGTTATACAAGGTTTTGATTTGGACGGGGACGGAAAAGTAGATTCAGTTGAGGTAATGGAGTAAATTGTGCGGTTCCGAAGAGCGTGAAGTAATCACATGTTATGGTCACCAAAATATTCAAGCCACACACAAGACTACGCTTGAATTCACAATGGATAAGCACCTAACGAAAAGAGGCGACTGCATAGTCGCAGTAGCGGCAGACAAAGCCTTAGCGGACTTAAGCACCGGATTCAAGGAAACGCTGCGAAGGCCAAATGCAAAACTGACCATAATAATCGAAGTGGACGGCGTAACCGAGCAGGTTACCGCTTCTGGTTCTCCACAGCTTATTTTGACGCATAAATCAGACATGGTAGTGCGGAAAAGCGATTTCGTGTGTAGCCGAACATTGGCTGTTCACGCAGATAAAGCCGCATGCGACTTGTCTAGAGCGCTGATTGAGAAACTAAAGAATCCACAGCAGAAAGTGCATATCACCTTGATAGCACGGGCGCTTAGATGACTAGTGCGTCCAAAACCATTTGCTGCTCATAAGGCGCAGTTTCGCGGACTGCCCTCGCAAAAAGGAACGCATCCACCTTTCTTCTGGCTTTTGTTACTGCTTCGGAGAAACAGCGTTTCAAATCTTCTAAGGAGCTGGGGCGGCGAATAAACGAGTAAAAGTGAATTATGCCGCCTTCAGGCTTTAACGTCTTGCAGGCCGCATCAACATATTCTATGGCTTTTTCAGGTAAATTCATTATAACCCTATCCGCTATGCCTGCAAGCCGCTCTTCAACCACCTGCTTCGCGTCTCCCTGAACAGCGATAACCCGGTTTTCCACTCTGTTTAGCCGAATGTTCCTTTTCAGCAGCTCGACGGCGTCGGGGTTTATGTCTACCGCGTAAACTTTTGCGTCAACGTGGTTCTTTGCTATGAGCACGGCGAAAGGCCCAACTCCCGCAAATAAGTCCACTACAACCTCATTTTTCCGCACAAGCGATGCTACCCTATAGTGTTCCTGCGAAAGACGCGGCGAAAAGTATGCTTTCGCGATGTCCACGTGGTATTTGCATCCGTATTCCTTGTGAACAGTGGTTGTTCTATGTTCGCCGGCGACGATTTTAAACTCGCGTAAGCGGTATGTGCCGCTGACTGCGCTGGCTTTTGCAAGCACCGTGCGCACGTTCCTATGCACTGACAAGATTGCTTCGCCAATCAATGTTTCATGCGCTTCAAGCTCGGGTGGAATTTCAACTATGGCTATGTCGCCTATTATGTCAAGCGCTCGCGGCACACTTGCCAACAAATGTGGAGGTAACGTTTCTTCGAGTACTTGAACAAGGGTTTTCCTCTGGCGCTGTTTTTCTGCAAAAACCTTAGTGGTGGTTTGAATATCAGGTGCTTCTGCTTTTAGCGTTTCCAGCTCTTTTGCTTCTGGCTGCCGAATAAGCGGTATGTAGAGGTAGCCGTTGTCTTTCTGGATTTCCAGCGACTTGTTGAGAAGCGCAAGCTTTTTCGCTAAGGTTAAAGCTTTTTCGCCATTTGTTTTCGCAACTCTAATGCAATATGCGGTTTCCGGCATTGTGCTCAGTTTCCATGTTTCTCTACTTTGAAGAGGCGACCCATTTTCTGGATGCTAAATTTTGCGCCTAATATTTTTTCTGCAAGCCAAACATTAGTCTCCAGATGGTCTGAGACTGTTCGTGTTAAAAATGCTGAAGCGCCTTCAGCTAGCGCCATGTATGGAATAAGCATGTCTGCCAAGTGCGTGTCCACGGTTGGTTTAGCAGAAAGCTCCGCTGTGAGCTTTTCCGCGGCTTCTCTGCCGACTGCCTCGCTGGCTTTTTTAAGCTCGCCGATGGCGTCTGCGCCTATTATGGCGCCTTTATCAGTTTCAGCCCACAAGACGATGGAGCTTCCTTTTTGGAGCGGATTCGATTTATCGTTTACAACTTGAACGTCCGCGGCGTAGCCACTTTTTGCAAGGTATTCGCTTGCGGCTTTTGCTTGGCGCTCCGCCACTCTTTTCTCTGCCAGAAAAGTGCAAACCGACACGCCCTTGACACTCTTTAACTGCCCAAACTCTTCCAGCTTGAAAGGTTGCAGCCGAGGTGATGGCTCTACAGTCATAGTTACTTCACCCATGCCTTTAGGATAATAACCATACCGCTGCACCGTGATGGCAACCTCAAGGCCCATACGCCGCAGCGCTGGAACAAACAAGTTCCGCATGTAATTAATCGTTGGTGAATGGGCGACATCCGTGCCGCCTTTCGCCACATGCAAGCGCACCTTGTTCTTGGCTAAAGTGCAAATAGGCAAAGTAGCCATCAAAAGCATGGGTATGCTTCCGGCAGTGCCTATTTCCGCCTCAAAATCGCCGCCACGCACCTCGCCCGGCTCAAACCAGAGTTCCCTAGAGCCAAGCGTAGCGCCCTTTATTTTTGCGTTGCAAAGCTTCGCTGCGGTCAAAACGGATTCCAAATGCTGAGGCATCAAACCCGGCTGCGGCCTATTCTGCCGGATATTGTAAATGTGCAGCGGCTGCTTAGTGGCGGCGGCTAAGGCTACCGCGAGCCGTAGAATTGTGCCGCTTCCGCTTTTTTCGCTGCCATCAATTTCAATCAATGGCTTTCCTCCTCCAACAGTAGTGCTGAATCCAATGTTCACTGGGCGTTTGCAAATAATTAATAAGCGCCTTAAGTATTTTAGAATTTGAAGGGAACC
>JBNARN010000074.1:0-6103 GCA_049718365.1 Candidatus Bathyarchaeales archaeon | reverse complement strand
CTTCGGCAAACCCATGCTGGTGGAAATGTGGACAGAACGCTTCTTCTACTTCGCACTTAAATGGGACGCCAACTTCGTGGACAACCAGGACAAGGCGGCGGCGCTTTCCACAGACCAGATAGACGTTGAAAATGCGAAGAGATACGAGATAACCTACGTGGATGAGAAAGGCGAAAAGCAACATCCGCTGATTCTGCACTGCTCACCCAGCGGAGCCATCGAAAGATGCGTGTATGCACTGCTGGAAAAGGCCTACAGAGAACAGCAAAACGGCAAATTACCAATGCTTCCCCTGTGGTTGGCGCCCACGCAGGTGCGGTTAATACCTATCTCGGATAGCTTCACAGCGAAGGTCGAGGAAATTGCCCGCAAGATAGCTGAGCACAACATACGTGTAGACATTGATGACAGGGCTTTCACGTTGCAGAAGAAAATCCGCGAAGCAGAAATGGAGTGGGTACCCTACATTATCGTTGTGGGCCAAAGAGAACTCGAATCAGGCGTTCTTGCAGTGAGAGACCGAGAAGCACATGGTAAAGTGCAAAACCTGAAGTTAGACGAGTTGATAACTAAAATCGTTGGCATGCTGCAGGGCAAGCCGTTTAAGCCGTTACCCTTGCCCTTGAATCTCTCCAAGCGTCCGCAGTTCTACGGTTGATATATGAAGCATATAGTTCATTGCCAAAAAATATATCAGATAATAGGCATTAATAAAAGCGCCATACTGAAGTGAAGTCTATGGAAAAAGAACTGCAAGTCTACATAGACGGCGTTTACTATCCCAAGTCGCAGGCTAAAATCTCTGTTTACGATCATGGTCTACTCTACGGCGACGGCGTTTTCGAAGGCATCCGCGCCTACAACGGCGTCGTCTTCAAACTGAAAGAGCATGTAGACCGCTTGTACCGCTCAGCCCACGCCATAATGCTCAGGATACCCTTGACAAAGGAAGAAATGATTAAAGCGGTTGTTGAGACGCTACGTAGAAACAAGCTGAAAGACGCCTACATACGCTTGGTAGTTACCAGAGGCGTAGGCGACCTTGGCTTAGACCCGCGGAAGTGCCCTAAGCCTTCGGTGATCATCATAACTGACTCGATCTCGATAATGTCTAAGGAAGCCAAGGAGAAAGGCATCTCCGCTATGATTAGCTGGGTTCGAAGAAACTCGGTGGATTCCTCTACACACGAGATAAAATCGCTGAACTATCTTAACAGCGTGCTAGGCAAAATAGAAGCCACTGCAAGCGGTGCTGATGAGGCGATTTGCTTAGATAAAAATGGCGTCATAGCCGAGGGAGTAGGCGAAAACCTATTCATCGTCAAGGATGGAAAAGTCTTTACGCCGCCAAGCAGCACCGGCGCGTTAGCGGGCATAACAGCGCAGTTTGTAATCAAGCTTGCCAAGACCCTCGGATACGAAGTAACCGAATGCAATATCACGCCCTTCCAGTTGTTCACCGCTGACGAAGCATTCTTTACGGGCACTGCAGTGGAGATTGTGCCCATCCGGGAAGTGAACAAGCGGCAAATAGGCGATGGAAAACCTGGGCCTGTCACGAAAAGGCTGATGGACGCTTTCCAGAAGGCAATTGCTGATCCAGCGGAAGGCGTGCCGATTTACCAGTAAAGTTTTCATTAGCTTTTTTGTTTACTTTTCACGAATTTTTCTATTTCGTTAAACGCTTGCTCTAGCGTCTCGATTGGAGGCAGAAACACCATGCGCACATGCCCAGAGCCGTAGGCAGGATCAAAGCCTGATCCATGAACCAGCAAAACGCCCGTTGCTTTTAAGAGTTCAATGGCAAACTCCATGTCAGTCTTCCACAATGTGCCGACGCCGTGAATTTTCGGAAACACATAGAATGCACCTTCAGGCTTTGCACAGCTTACGCCGTCAATTTCATTCAATCTTTTCCACGCGTAGTCTCTTCTAACTCTAAGCCTTTCAACCAAACTTTTTATGTGATCCTGCGGGCCCTTTAGCGCAGCTACTCCCGCGACTTGAACTGGCGTGTTGGCGCAGATTCGTATGCGCTGCTCCTTTTCGATGCTTTCCTTCAACTCCTGTAATTCGCCGTTTTGCTCGTAGAAATATATGTAGCCAAGACGCCATCCAGTCATAAGGTAAACCTTCGAGAAGCCATTCAAGCCAACCACAGGCAAGTCTTTGGCTAAGTGGGCAGTGCTTTCGTATTCTTCGGTGTATCTTATCTGGTCATAAATTTCATCCGACAAAACTAGAAGATCATGTTCACCTGCTATATCCAATATCTGCTTTACAACTTTTCTCCTGTAAAGCGCGCCTGTTGGGTTGTTTGGATTAATTATCACTATAGCCCGTGTTTTTTTCGATATTTTCCTTCGTAAATCGTCAATGTTAGGCTGCCAATTTTCCTCCTCTACCGTTTCGTAGGTAACAGGCTGTCCATAATACGCCTTAGCATAGGAAATATATGGAGGATACGCGGGCCCGGGAACAAGTATTTCGTCTCCTTTTTCTATCAGCGATGATATGACCATTCGGATTCCTTCGGAGACACCTGAAGTAACTAAGACGTTCTCCGCAGTTATGTCCACACCATTTACCCGTTTTTCCTTTTCAGCTATAGCCTGCCTTAGTTCTGGTAACCCTTCGGAAGGAGCGTAATAGTTCTTTTCCGATTGAATCGCGTCACAAAGGGCTTGTTTGATATGCGCCGGCGTGGGAAAGTCAAATGCAACAGGGTCACCTATGTTTAAGTAGAAAATTTTTCTACCCGCTGTCGCAAATGTCCCGGCGTTGACTACTACATCACGTATAGCATACTCAACAGATTTTGCGCGTTTAGTGATCTTTATGTGCACCAATGTTGAAGCCTCTGCATGACTTCACAGTTGCGCGATTCCAAAACATAAAGTTTCCGAAGAAGCAGGGCGCTCGAGTTAAAGTGACCGGGTCTTTTGGCACACGAAAGTATTCGTAATTGTTGATTAAACTTTTATTTTTGGCGTCTCATATATTGCGAAGGCTTGGATGGATACCCGTGTTTGGTTGGAATGGTGTTTTCCTGCAAGTCAACCTAAGCAAGAATAAGGCAGTTGCAGAATCATATGACGCACGCTTGGCCCTGAATTTTCTCGGAGGCCGAGGTTTCGCCGCCAAGATTCTGTGGGACAGACTAAAGCCAGGAACAGATCCGCTGTCTCCTGAAAATAAACTGGTCTTTGCAGCTGGGCCATTAACTGGAGTAGGGTTACCGAATAGTGGCAAATTTGTTGTAGCCGCAAAAAGCCCGCTGACAGGCGGCTACGGGGACGGAAACATTGGCAGCGCTGCTGCGGTTCAGATGCGCAAGGCTGGTTACGACGCAGTCGTCATCGAAGGGAAAGCAGAGACACCTGTCATCCTCCATATTAAGGATAAAACTGCCGAGTTTGTGGACGCGAAGGATTTATGGGGCCTAAGCACATTCGAGACTGAAGCACAGCTGAAAAGCATTTACGGACAAAGCGCAGGCATCGCATCTATTGGTCCTGCAGGAGAAAATCTCGTCAAGTTTGCAACTGTCATTTCTCAGGAAGGCCGCTCGGGCGGCAGACCGGGAATGGGCGCGGTCATGGGCTCCAAGAATCTGAAGGCCGTGGTTTTCGAAGGCTTTGACAGTCTGCCGCTTGCATATCATAAAGAAATGAAAGAGCTTGGCGCTGCGGGCTACAGGGAAGTGATGACCTTGCCGCTATACACTTTTTGGAAAAAGCAAGGAACAATGTCAACTGTGGAGTGGAGCCAAGAAAACAGCGTGCTGCCAACTTTCAATTTCCAAGAAGCTGTTTTTGATAAAGCAGAAAAGATAGGCGGCTTTGCAATGGAGAAAATCAAAGTCTCCAACCGCGGTTGCCCGCAGTGCAACATGACCTGCGGTAACGTAATCAAAGACGCGAGTAGGAAGGACGCGGAGCTTGATTACGAAAACGTGGCGATGCTTGGCGCCAACATAGGATTGGGCAACCTTAGACAGGTGGCAGCTTTAAACCGCATTGCAGACGAGCTTGGTTTAGATACAATATCGCTTGGCAACGTCTTGGGCTTTGCCATCGAAGCGTCCCAGCGGCATCTAATCTCTGAGAAGCTAGAATGGGGAGAATACGCAGAAGCCAAAGAGCTGATTAAAGACATAGCCTACAGACGCGAGCTAGGCAGCGTCCTCGCTGACGGAGTTCAAGTTGCCGCTGCAAAAATAGGTCACGGCGCAAGCGATTGGGCAATGCATGTTAAGGGTTTAGAGGTCTCTGCGTACAATTGCCACGCTGCGCCTGGTATGGCATTGGCTTATGGCACCAGCGCAGTCGGGGCGCATCACAAAGACGCTTGGTTGATTTCTTGGGAGGTTAAAGTTGACCGTGGAAGCTACAGTGAAGAGAAAATCAACAAGATCATAGAGATGCAGCATACTCGTGGCGGAGTCTTTGAGTCTTTAACGGTTTGCCGTTTCCCCAGCATTTCACTCGGTTTAGATCTGCAATGGTACACGCGCTTTCTCCAAGCAGCCACCGGAATCGACTTCACATGGAAAATGCTAAACGAAATCGGCGAGCGCGTATGGAATTTGATTCGCGCTTTTTGGGTGCGCGAGTATGGCAGCCGCTGGTCACAGGAAATGGATGCCCCTCCGACGAGATGGTTCAGAGAGCCGCTGACTAAAGGGCCTTTGAAAGGCGCCAAACTTGACTTGGCAAAGTACAATGCTATGCTACAACGATATTATCAGAAGAGAGGCTGGGATGAGCGTGGAATACCCCGAAAGACAACGCTGAAGAGGCTTGGATTAGACGACGTGGCAAAACAGCTTGGTAAGTACGTTAAAATGGCTGAATAGCAAAGCAAGGGCTGTTAATAGGATTTGGCAAAGTACACCATTTCCACAGCTTTTGCACCGCAGTAAACGCAGTTGGCTATGGGCGCCTCTTTCTCGAAGGGCCTCAGCCTAATTGTGGCGCCTGTTTCGTCCTTAATTTTCTCTTCACAGTCGCCGCTGCCGCACCAAGCCGCTTTGATGAAGCCGCCCTTCTCTCTAAGCACTTGCTGAAATTCATCGTACGTGCGTACCGTCGTTATTTTTTCCGTTAAGGCTGCTTTAGCTTTGGCATACAAGTTGCTTTGGATTTCGTCGAGAAGCTGGATTACAGCTTGCACCGCGTCATCCATTCTGGCGGTAGTTTTCTGGTAAGTGTCCCTTCTCGCCAAGGTTATCTGATTTTGCTTGAGGTCTCTTGGGCCTATTTCTATACGTATGGGCACACCTTTCAGTTCCCACTCGTTGAATTTCCATCCAGGCGTGTATTCTTCTCTATCGTCTAAAATGGCAGTTATGCCCTCTTCTTTGAGCTTTTCATGAATTTCCCTGGCTTTCGCCAATATCGCTGATGAGTCAGCGTCCTTGTAGGGTATCGGTACTATGACCACCTGTATCGGCGCAACTTTTGGCGGCATCACTAAGCCCTTGTCGTCGCCGTGAACCATAACAAGCGCGCCTATTAGCCGCGTGGATATGCCCCATGAGGTCTGCCACACATGGTGCTCTTTTTCGTCTTCGCCTATGAATTTTATGTCGAAAACTTTGGCGAAATTTTGGCCCAAGTTATGGGATGTGCCCATCTGTAATGCTTTCCCATCAGGCATAATCGCCTCGAGCGTCGTCGTGTAAAGGGCGCCAGCGAACTTTTCCTTATCGGTTTTCACACCGACAAGCACAGGGATTGCGAGATAGTTTTCCATTAGGTCTTTGTAATCATTTAGGATGTCCATTACTTCTTTATCAGAATCCTCTTTCGTAGCATGCGCCGTGTGGCCTTCCTGCCAAAGGAACTCGCGGGTTCTGAGGAAAGGCTTAGTTGCCTTCGTTTCCCATCTGACGACGTTACACCATTGATTAAGTTTGACGGGCAAGTCTCGCCAGCTTCGTATCCATTTCGCGTAAGTGGCGTAAATTATCGTTTCAGAAGTCGGCCTTATAGCAAGCTTCTCTTCCAGCGGTGAGTCTCCGCCTTGGGTTACCCAAGCAACTTCGGGAACAAAACCGGCGAAGTGCTCTGCTTCTTTCTTCAGAAAACTTTCAGGTATG
>JBNARN010000073.1:0-6126 GCA_049718365.1 Candidatus Bathyarchaeales archaeon | reverse complement strand
GCCAGCGTTAATGCCTTCAAGAATAATCGTGTCTACATAATTGCAGGCGACTTCCGAAACAATGCCATGGGCGGAGTTCTAGGCGCCGTTTACCTCTCAAAGGTGCTATATCCGAACTTGTTCAGCGACTGGAACCCACAGGCAATACATCAAGAGTACATAACAAAGTTTCTGCGATTAAACTACAACTTAGACGTGCACGGCGTATTCCTGTATCCCGCATTGAACATCAACGGTGACTTAGTAGGCATACCCAACGGAGCGCAGTAAAAGATGCAAGCGCACTTCGCGCCTTTTCCCTATTTTTTAATTTTATGCTAAAGAGCGGTGTGCAATGTCATGTGCCAGATGAACTGGGGAGAAATGTGGCGGATGATGCTTCTTGACACTTATCGAACTGAGATTTGTAAAACAAGCTATTGGGACAAGCACGCAAACGAATTCAACGAAAACATGGTCTACATGGACGATTTAACAAAGAGTCAGCTTGATAATCTACCTTTACTGCCTGAATATACCGTGCTGGATGTGGGCGCTGGCACTGGTCGGCTGGCAATACCCTTAGCTAATCGTGTCAAACAAGTTATCGCTTTGGAACCCTCAAAAAATATGCTGGAACTTTTAAAGGCAAATGCCCAAAAAAGAAACCTCACAAATATACATTACATTAATAGTTCCTTAGAAGACCTGCAGGCTTATGACTACATTGGTCTCTGTGATGTGGTAATAGCTTCTTTTTCACTTTTTATGTCCGATATCGAAGCAGCCCTTCTAAAGATAGATGCTCTTGCCAAAAAAGGAGTTTATCTTTTCTTGTCCGCATCCAAATGGATGACAGAGGAGTTGCAGCAAATAATTTATGGCAAAACCGTCTTCAACTGGCCTGACTACATCTACATTTATAACATTATCCATGATTTAGGCATACTTGCCAATGTCGAGGTCTGGAGTTATACTTCGACGAAAAGTTTTAGCAGCCTAAATGATGCAGTATCGCGATTCATGGAGTTATATCACATATCCCCCGAGAAAGAAGGGAAATTACGGGAATACATGCATCGGGTTTTGGTGGAGGCTGACGGAAAGTTTTGGTTAAGGCGCAAAATGAAGGTGGCGATGATATGGTGGACAAAGACCGAATAGACTCTGCTTCCAAACAAAACAATTCGATTACTGAAAATGAAAAGCTGCAGTATCGAAGGCTACTTTTGAAGCGCAGCTTGTTCATAGTTTTCTGCGCTGTTCTTCTTTTTGTAGCAGCTGGGATTGCTCTTGCTCTCGGTTCAGCTTCCCTGTCGTTTTTTGAAGCTTACTCCGCCGTATTCGCCAAGTTTTTTCCAAACTGGTTCAGCGCAAGCGAACTTGCCGATAATGTGGTATGGAATCTGCGATTACCGCGAATACTTCTGGCAGTTTTGGCTGGTTCAACATTGGCCATAGCAGGCGCCTCGACGCAAGCAATTCTTAGAAATCCCCTTGCCACACCCTACACCTTAGGCGTATCAGCAGGCGCAAGCTTAGGCGCGTCCATAGGCATAATACTCGGAAGAGGACTAACTGACGGGCCCTTTTTGATTATACTTAATGCTTTCGTTTTCTCTTTGATTCCTGTTACTGTTATTCTTCTGCTAACAAAAAAGAGGGGGCTGTCGCCTGAAACCGTAATTTTAGCTGGAATAGCTATAATGTACATTTTCTCTGCATGCACAACTATACTGCAATATTTTGCTGAGTCTAATGCTGTTGCAGCAACGGTTTTCTGGACAATCGGCGACCTCTCAAGAGCCGCTTGGTGGCAAACGCCCTACGTATTTGCTGTCTTAGTTTTGAGCTTAGTGATTAATCTGCGGCTTTCATGGGATATCAACATTATGAAAATGGGCGATGACACTGCCAAGGGCTTGGGCGTAGAGGTAAATCGCGTAAGAAAAATCATCTTCATAACAGCATGCTTCGCCACTGCAACAGTAGTAAGTTTCACTGGCCCCATCGGCTTTATTGGTTTGGTTTCACCTCATATATGCCGTATTATCATCGGCGGCGATGAAAAATTCTTGATAATTTCCTCAAGCCTATTCGGCGCTGTTTTGCTTTTGTTCGCGGACACATTGGCAAGAAGACTGCTCGCGCCCATAGTTCTGCCGGTAGGTGCAATCACTGCGTTTTTAGGCGGGCCTCTGCTGCTTTATTTGTTGATAAGGAAGAAAACGAATTACTGATGTCTATTTCTTTCGATTTTTTCTACCGTTGAGCTTGTTCCTATATAGGCGATGTCGGCTAAATTAACGAAAAGTCCAGTTTCAATTACGCCTGGAATCATCTTTAACTCAATCTCAAGCTCTGCAGCATTGCTTATTGCTCCAAAGCTGGCGTCTATTATTGCGTTTCCGTTGTCCGTTATTATCGGGCCTAGTTTTCCTTTTCCTTCTCTTAAAATGGCTTTACCGCCAATCGCTTCTATTTTGCGCTTCACTGGAGCAATGGCAAAGGGCAAAACTTCGATTGGCACGGGATGGTTGCCTTCTCCGAGTACTTGCACTTTTTTGCTTTCGTCAGCTATGATAATATTCAGTTTGGATGCTGAAGCCACGATTTTCTCTCGAGCTAACGCGGCGCCCATGCCTTTAATTAGGTTCAGCTTTGCGTCTATTTGGTCAGCGCCATCAATAGTTACATCAATCTCAGGCTGCTCATCAAGCGTGGTTATGGCAATTCCATGTTTTACTGCCAACAAGAACGCTTGATACGATGTCGGCACCGCCTTCAAATTCAGCTTCTCGCGCTTTATTCTTTCGCCTAACGCTTCTATCGCGTACGCAGCGGTGCTTCCACTTCCCAAACCCACAACAAAGCCGTCTTTAACATGTTTAACTGCGGCTAAAGCTGCTTTTCTCTTGGCTTCTTCCACAAGCGCCTTTTCATGATTCAATTTCCATCTGCCCCAGTCTGTCTAAGACTTTTTCTACTTCGCTCCTAATTTCCTCTATCCGCTTCTCCGCTTCGCTCTTTAAACTCGGCTTTTCAGGCGGCTTCTTCTTTTTAGGCTTCTCCTTTTCCTCTTCTCCTTCTTCTCCAGCGGCTTCTGCCTGCTCTTCGGCAACTTCAGTTTTCGGAACTTGCACTGGAATCTCTTTTACGGTTTTCACGTTAATTTTAGACCGTAACTCCTCCACTTTGGAGCTTAACTCTCCGAAGCGTTCGCTGAAAAACTTCATCAAATCTTCTTGCATGCTTTCAAGCTCATGTAGCGCCACTATAGTTTCGTCTCTTGCAATGGCTTCTTTGACGGCCATCATGCGGCTTTTGTAGGCGCTTGCAAGTCTTTCGCGCTCTTGCTCGCTGATTTTTCCCGCTGCGTGCGCCTCATAAAGCCGTCTTATGGCGTCGCTTAAAATTTCCCTTT
Source organism: Candidatus Bathyarchaeales archaeon (assembly GCA_049718365.1). GTDB lineage: Archaea > Thermoproteota > Bathyarchaeia > Bathyarchaeales > Bathycorpusculaceae > JAOAIV01. The sequence continues at coordinate 2,723 of JBNARN010000073.1, read as the reverse complement.
CCAATTCAAGAATGCGGAGTTCATCCTTAGCTTGAGAAGCTTCGGTTGGTTTCACGCTTTTAGTGATCTTGAAGGGTAATTCTCGAAAGTCAGTTTCCATTTCAGAAGGTGCTGGCGTTTTTTCTGGCTTCTTTCTAAGTTTTCTCATGGCATAAACAAGGGCCAGCACGCATGCGATAACCACCACTAACACTATTGCAGTGACGGTTACAGGATCAACTAAAGCCATGTTATCCTCTCTATTTGATAACCTATGGTATATATATAAATTAATGTAACCAGTTTTAACTTGTTTTCCGCATGAAAATAATAACAGTTGACTTATTGAGAAAATGTTCCAGTAAATTTTCATGTAATGGGTTGCTGCGAGATGGCACGGCTTTTGAGGCAGCTAAATCGCGGAAAACTCCGTCTCTCGTAAGCAAAGGCATGCAAAGGCTTTTATTCTCAGCTGATCCAGTTTTTTTTGGAGGTGGACCTTTTGCCTCTTTTTGTGGTTCTTGGAAACTGGACTGACCAAGGCATAAGAAAAATCACAGAAGCCCCCGCGAGAGACAAGGCTGTTCATGAGTTGGTTAATAAGGCTGGCGGGAAAATGCAAGTTTTCTACACGCTGGGCAAATATGATTTTGTAGCTATCATTGAGGTTCCCAAAGATGAAGACATTGTGTCCATTCTTCTCTGTGTTGGTAGCATGGGGAACGTTCGCACAACAACCATGAAAGCTTGGACAGAAGCAGAAGCAGCTAAGATAATTACTGCTCCTCATCCTTAATCATCCAGCCGAAATAATGATCGCTTTAAATTTTCTCTATAAGCGGTGTTGCTCAAAAAGTTCGGTATGTCTCAAGTCTCCTACTTTTTTCTAAATCTTTATCAAGCAGAAGAGAAAAGTAGTAGCTGCTAATCTAAGATGGAGATGACCAGCTGGAAGCAGCTTGCGCCGGGGTAGCCTAGCCTGGAATGGGCGCCAGACTCATAATCTGGAGACGAAATGGGGCTAAACGCTCAACGCCAGAGGTCGCGGGCTCGAATCCCGCCCCCGGCATATACTTTTCCAAAAAGGAAACGGCATAAAGAAACATGGTTTTGGTGCTTAGCGTTCTGCGCGACTTGGTTGTAGCACTCTGGATAGACCCTCTATAGGTTTCTGCAATGAATTTCTAATATGCGCCAAATATGTGGAAGGGAATGATTTTTGAATTTGAGTATTGGGGAAAACGGCGGTTAAGCATCAGAGCGTTGGTAAGTGGTTTTTTGTTGGTTTGGAGTTTTCTGTGTATTAGTAAATCGCAAGTTTTATATGTTAGCGACTTGTTTTGTTGTGGTTTGTGTGATGTCAAATGGGGTATTGCTTTATCTAACCGTTTCCCTGAAAAAATAAGAGTTTTTGACACTACACTCCGCGATGGTGAACAAACCCCTGGAGTCTCTTTAACACCTGAAAACAAGCTGCGTATAGCACAGCGTCTGGACGAGTTGGGCGTTGACGTCATTGAGGCAGGTTTCGCGGCTGTTTCCGAAGGCGAACTGGAAGCTGTGAAACTCATTTCTGATGCGGGTTTGAAAGCGGAGATTTGCAGTGCGGCGCGAGGCACAAAAGGCGACATTGACGCGGTGGCCAAGAGCGGCGCGGACAGCATACACCTAATAATTCCCGTTTCAGACCTACATATTGAGGCGAAGCTTCGGAAGACGCGGGCGCAAGTGCTGCAGATTACGCGGGACATGGTGCGTTACGCCAAAGACCACGGTTTGATCGTGGAGTTGTCAGCTGAGGATGCTTCACGGGCGGATGTGGAGTTTCTAAAGACGGTTTTCGCCACGGGCATTGAGGCAGGTGCTGATCGCGTTGTGGCATGCGACACCGTCGGTGTGCTGACGCCTGAACGCGCTTATGAACTATTCGCTGAGCTGCGGCGCTCGCTGACAGTGCCGGTCATCAGCGTGCATTGCCACAACGACTTTGGTATGGCGGTGGCTAACACTATCGCGGCGCTTCGTGCAGGCGCAAACCAGTTCCACGCCACAATAAATGGCTTGGGCGAGCGCGCTGGGAACGCGTCGCTTGAGGAGATTGTAGTTTCGCTGAAAGCACTTTACAAGTTGAATGTGGGCATTAAAACTGAGCTACTGTATAGCACTTCACAGCTGGTTTCGCGTTTGACCGGCGTCTATGTGCAACCGAACAAGGCGATAGTGGGCGAAAACGCCTTTACGCACGAGTCTGGAATCCACACGCAGGGCATGCTTGCACACCCATCTACTTATGAGGCTATCTCCCCCGAGCTGGTCGGAGGCACAAGACGGCTGGCGCCTGGAAAACATGCGGGCTCCGCTGGATTAAAAGCGGCTTTGGCTGCGATGGGCTTGGCGCCTACTGAAGCGCAGCTGAAGGAGATACAAGCTCGTGTGAAAAGCGTCGGCGACAAGGGCAAAACAGTCACGGACGCGGATTTGCTGGCGATCGCGGAGAATGTGCTGGGCTTAAGCGCTAAAAAGGCGATTCAGTTGCAGGAGATAACAGTGGTCAGCGGCAATACGGTTACGCCTACGGCGTCTGTGCGGCTTAGGCTTAACGGGAAAGAAGTTAACGGCGCCGCCATAGGCGTCGGCCCAGTGGACGCGGCAATAAACGCTGTGAAAAAGGCTATCGCGGAAGTGGAGCCGATTCATCTGGAGCAGTATAACGTGAAGGCGATTACTGGCGGAACAGACGCCAT
>JBNARN010000072.1:2383-6128 GCA_049718365.1 Candidatus Bathyarchaeales archaeon | reverse complement strand
CATAGTTGCCGCTGGATTAGCAGACGAGTGCGAGGTTCAAATAGCCTACGCCATTGGCTTAGCGCAGCCCGTATCTGTGTTTGTAAGCACATGTGGTACTGGAAAACTGCCTGACGACGAGATTCTGGCGTTGGTGAAGAAGCACTTTGATATGCGGCCTAAAGCGATTATAGAGCACTTGCGTTTGCTTAGGCCTATATACCGGAAAACTGCGGTCTTCGGTCACTTCGGAAGAGATGACCCTGACTTCACTTGGGAATGCACGGACAAGGCGGAAGAACTGCGGAAAGCACTAAAGCATTAAACAACGCCCTTTCATTTTTCCCACGTACATTTTCCTTAACATGTAGTCCTTATTCGGTAATTTGCAAAACTGTTGCAAAAACCAAAGGGTTAGAAAAGGAAAATTGCTTGATTCGGATATTCTTTTTCCATGCTTTTTAATTAAAAATGTGCTAAAAGCTGATAAACCCCACTTTGTTTACTTCCCATCAGAAGAAGGGACCTAGAATAGGCTGCGGTGTATTCAGCGCAATAAACTTCAGAGACGAACCGGTCTTCCCGTATATTTATTGGGGACTACGTTCCCAAAACCACCGGGGCCATCAGTCACATGGCTTTCTTACCTATGATAATGAAAGGTTTCATGTGCACAAAGAACTTGGGTTAGTGCCTAAGCTGCGTCCCAGCAGTATACAGGAATGGCTCAAGCTTTTGCCAGGGCATGTGGGCTTAGGCAATGTGCGATATACTACTTCAGGAAAAAGCGATGAGGCCTCGATAATTCAGGGCACTCAGCCAGTTACCGCATCGATAAACGGCTTAAAACTTGCGGTTTCATTTAACGGCAACATTGCTAATGCTCTGCAGTTAAGAAAGGAGCTGGAGAAGGACTTTTCAGGATTCTCATATGATTGTGATTCAGACATAATCTGCCAGAAATTGCTGCTTGAACTCGACAGATGCGGAAACCTTGCAGACGCTGTGAAGGCATGTATGCAAAGCCTTGACGGCGCATTCTCCGTGGCAGGCTTAACCGCGAGCGGTGAACTGTTCGCGTTTAAAGATCCACATGGCATAAAGCCGCTTTGCGCCGGACACAGCCCAGACGGCGCGACCTACGCGTTTTCCTCAGAAACCGTAAGCTTAGACATGAATGGGTTCATCAGAGATTTCGAGCTTGAGCCAGGCGAGCTTGTGCTGGTTTCAAAAAAGGGCTTCGCGCGCATACAGCTCATTAAAAACCCGCGCAAGGCATTTTGCGCTTTTGAATACGCCTACTTCGCAAGGCCTGACTCAAGGTTTGACGGTAAATACGTTTACGAAATTCGTGAAGATTTTGGAAGAAACCTCGTTAAGGAATACCCGGAAATTGTTAAAGACGCGGATGTCATTCTCTCCGTGCCTGAGACTGGGGATGATTCAGCGATGGGTGTCCACGAGGCTTCTGGGCTTAGGTGGGAGCGTGCATCACGTCGGCATCGCTACGTCACCGAAAGAGCCTTCATACTGCTGAATAACGAGCGCTTTTCGACAATTGACCGCAAAGTAAACATTCTCGGCTCCAAGGTCCAAGGGAAACGGGTTATAGTCACCGAGGACAGTATAGTCCGCGGCGACACCACGAAAATCATAATAGAAAAGCTGCGCCGCGCAGGCGCTAAAAAAGTCTATATGTTCGTGACTTTCCCACGCATAATTGGCCCATGCTTTTACGGCATTGACATGGCAACTTATGGGCAACTGATAGGGTCGCGGCATAATGCTGAGGAAATTGCGAAGATAATAGGCGCAGACGCTGTGTGCTATCAATCCATTGAAGGATTAGTGCGCGCCACAGGCCACACTCGCAGCGAGCTATGTTTAGCATGCGTTACAGGAGAGTATCCTACGCCTTATGCTCAAAAGTTAGCTGACGAAATGAAAGAAAAATTCCTTAAAGGCTACGAAGAAAAAGGAAGAATCTACGAAACCTGCGAGAGCAGCCAGACGCATAGTGATAAAGCAAATTAAGCGTTTCCGTTTATTCTCTAACAAAGGTGTCGTTCATGGAGAAAGTAGGCATACTCGTCGTGTCATACGGCTCAAGAGAAGCCGCTATGGTTGACGCTTTCGCCCGAAGCCAAAACCACAAAGTGGAGCTTTACATCGCAGATAAACAACGCAACCCATTCAATGCGAAAAGGGCCGCGAAGCATGTGGTTATACCTGATTTAAACATCGAGCAGATTTGCAAGTTTGCCGAGGCTAACCGGGACAAACTTGACTTTGTAATGGTCGGCCCTGAAAAACCCATAATCGAGGGCATCCGCGACCTTGTGGAGCAGCGGACAGGCATCCCAGTAATCTGCCCAACAAGGGATTACGCCATAGAAGCCAGCAAGGTTCAGCAGCGCTTGCTACTGCAGGAAATAGCGCCTGAGGCGAATCCGCGCTTCAAAATTTTTAACCCACAGGAATATGATGGGATAGCAGCTGTGAAGAAGGATGTTTACAGGTGGCTTGATGAGCTTGAGAACCAAGCGGTGGTGAAGCCCGACAAGCCAGCGGCTGGAAAAGGCGTAGGCGTTTGGGGTGACCACTTCACCACGCGCGAACAGATCTTTGAGCATTTCATTTCAAACTTTCAGCATGGCGCGGTTATAATAGAAGAGAAAGTAGAAGGCGAAGAATCCAGTTTCCAAGCGTTCTGCGACGGCAAGCATCTGGTTCCCTTGCCTGACACGCGAGATTACAAGCGCGCATTCGACGGCGACAAGGGACCAAATACAGGCGGGATGGGCGCCTACAAGGACGCAGATGACAAGTTGCCTTTCCTGACAGCGGCTGAGCGGGAGTGCGAGCTTGCGCTTGCCAAGAAAATTTTTGAGGAATGGGCGTCGAAAATAAGCGATGACACCGCATTGAGGGGCGTGCCCTTGTATCTGGCTTTTATGCACACTGGAAAGGGCATAAAGGTTCTTGAGAATAACAGCCGCCCAGGCGACCCAGAAATCATAGCCATTCTTCCACTTTTGAAGGATGATTTCGTTGACGTATGCTTCAAAATTTTAGAAGGCAACCTTACGCGTGTTGACTTGGAGAAGACCGCGGCCGTGTTAACTTACAAGGTTCCACCCACTTACGGCGGCTACGCGGATGCCTTCCCAAACCTAGTCGATAAGGCAGCAGTGGACACACCAGTTGACCTGTCACGGGCTTATGCGCTTGCAGAAAAATACGGCGACAGAATCAGGGTTTACCCCGGCTCAATGGAGGTCAGAGACAGCGAGACTTACGCGTTGAAATCCCGGGCAGTGGGCGTTCTAGGCATCGGCACGACCATTGAGGAAGCGCGGCAGATTTCATTAGAGGGCACACGGGCAATAAGCGGAGGCGCGCTCTGGAACCGAACCGACATAGCCTCAAAGCAGCATATAGCGCAGAGCATAAGCCACATGGAACAGTTGAGGCGTAAACTGTGAAGCCCGTGTTCATATCCGACTGCGAGGGCCCCATAAGCAAGAACGACAACGCCTACGAGATAACCGCGCATTTTGTTCCAAACGGAGACAAACTTTTCGCGCTCATAAGTAAATATGACGACGTGCTTGCTGACGTTTTTAAGCGGTCAGGTTACTCTGCTGGCAGCACGCTAAAGCTGATTCTTCCCTTCCTAAAGGCTTACGACGTTACTGACGCGCAGATGGAAGAATTTTCCGCGGAAAACCTAATTCTAATCGCAAACAGCAGGGAAGCACTGCAG
>JBNARN010000072.1:0-2369 GCA_049718365.1 Candidatus Bathyarchaeales archaeon | reverse complement strand
CCTTTATCGTCAGCACAAGTTATGAGCATTACATCAAGGCGCTCTGCAGAGCCACAACGTTTCCCTATGAAAACACGTACTGCACCAAATTAAGCCTCGACAAGTATAACGTAAGCGAAAAGGAAAAGGATTGGCTGAAAAAAATAGCCAAAGAAATCGCGCAGACGCCGATGATATCTATTCCTCCAGTAGCAAAAACAATAGAAGACTTTTCGCCAGTTGACCAGGAAACAATTAGGCGTCTGGACAAGATTTTCTGGAGCGAGCTTGCAAGCACAGGTTTGGGCCGAATATTCTCGGAAGTAACCACAGTTGGCGGAAGCCAGAAGGCTGAGGCCATAGAGAACGCTGTGGCGCGTGTAGGCGCGCAGCTATCTGATGTAATGTACGTGGGCGATAGCATAACCGACGTTGAAGCCTTCAAGCTCGTTAGAAGCCGCGGCGGCTTCACGGTTTCATTTAATGGCAATGAGTATGCGGTAAAAAACGCTGAAGTCGCAGTGCTATCCGAAAGCAGCATCGTAACCGCCGTAATAGCTGACTTATTCTTTGCCCTCGGGAAACAGCGGACATTGGCGGTGCTGGAAAACTGGAGCCATGAAACGCTGCAGAACAGCCCAGTTAGCCCGCACCTGCGCGGCAAACTCTTGGCTTTGTATCCTGCGACTTTGCCTAAAGTTCAAATAGTAACAGCGGAAAATATGGATGCAGTAGCCAAAGAAAGCAGCGAGTTTAGACGGCGAGTGAGAGGCGAAAGCATAGGGAGGCTGGGATAGATGGCGGCTAAACCCATAGTTGAGGATACCTATGCTGAAGCTTTCGCCGGGATTTTTTGCCGCATAATAGTTACGGCTGACGATAAGCGCACGGTTCGCAGCGCAGCTGAAGACGCAACTGCAACGCCTTCCGTGGTGATTGGTCGAGTGGAGGGCGGCATCGAGAAATGGCTAAGCAAAGAGGAAACGCCTGACCACCGTGAAGGCGCGCTACTGCAGTTCTGGGGTGCAATAAACCCCCAAACGTCTTTTGCTGCGTCTTTGAAAAAGTTTGAAACCGAATTGTCCTACAGGATAAGACAAGACATTCTGGTTAAGCCCTTCACCGCGGTTTTTGACGCCTTGCCCAATGCGGAGGGAAAGCTGGATATGATGGAGCGGGTGGGCCACTGCGGCGACGGCTACGAGTGGACTGAAAAGCGCTATGGTCGAGAAGTCATCGTCGTGCCGCTTATGGTTCCCAACTTCATCATCGAGCGGCAGCTGGGCTACGCGCGTGGCGTAATGGGCGCAAACTTTTGGGTTATGTGCAAAAGCAAAGAAGCCGTGAAGAAGGCAGGCAGAAAAGCGCTGGAAGCCATACACACCGTAGCAGGAGTAGTCACACCGTTTGATGTTTGCTCAGCAGGCTCCAAGCCTGAAACCCGCTTCCCCGCCATAGGCCCCACCACCAACCATCCATATTGCCCCTCGCTGAAGCCGCGGCTAAAGAGCGCCTCCTTGGTTCCTAAAGGCGTGCGCTACATACCCGAGATAGTTATTAACGGCGTCTCGATGGATGCGGTCAAGCAAGCTATGAAAGAGGGAATTCACTCTGTGCTAAGCGTTGAAGGCGTCCTGCGCGTTTCCGCGGGAAACTACGGCGGAAAACTAGGCGACTACAAAATTTACCTACGCGAGCTGATTTCATGAGCCGCTTTGATGTCGTAGGCTTCGGCGCTCTTAACGTGGATAAGCTCTTCAAAGTTAACAGAATCGCCAAAGAGGAAGAGGAAAGCTTCATCGAAGATTACAGCGAAGACTGCGGCGGCTCAGCAGCCAACACCACTGTCGGCCTCGCACGGTTAGGCTGCCGCGTTGGCTTCATCGGTAAGGTGGGCTGCGACAGAGAAGGCGATCTGCTAATCCAAAGCTTCCACCGCGAAGGCGTAGACACGCAGGGCGTAATCCGCGCGGAGCAGGGCCGAAGCGGCGCAGTCTTTGGTTTCGTGGACAGAAAAGGCGGTCGCGCGTTGTATATTAACTCAGGCGTCAACGACACCATAACCTATGAAGAAGTTAACGTGGATTATGCTTCGCAAACGCGGTTTCTGCACTTAACCTCCTTCGTAGGCGACAAGTCGTTTGAAACTCAAAAGAAACTTTTAGATGCCACACCCGCCCAAGTCAAGGTTAGCTTTGACCCGGGCGCTTTATACGCTCGAAGAGGCTTCGCGGCGCTGGAGCCCATAATTCGAAGAACCTATGTTCTAATGCCAAACGCCTTGGAGCTTGAGCTTTTGACTGGGAAAGCGGACTATCGCAAAGGCGCTGGCTTCATGCTGGAAAAAGGCGTTAAAATAGTCGCCGTCAAGCTTGGAAGCGGCGGCTGCT
>JBNARN010000071.1:0-6153 GCA_049718365.1 Candidatus Bathyarchaeales archaeon | reverse complement strand
GAGGCTTCTTAATCCCAAGTGGATTCAAAGTATGATGCGCCATGGCTATGAAGCGGCTGGAGACCTTTCAAGAACATTTGACTTTGTCTTGGGCTGGGATGCCACCGTTGAAGTGGTCGAGGACTGGATGTACGAGGAATTGGCTAAGAAGTATGTTTTCGACACGAAGATGCAGGAATGGCTGAAAGAGGTAAACCCATATGCGTTGCAGAATATGGTTGAGCGACTGTTGGAGGCTATTGAGCGTAATCTATGGCATGCGACAGAAGATATGAAGAAGGAACTCCATAAGTTATACTTGCAGATTGAAGGTTTACTTGAAGGCGCAAACGAAAAGAAACAGAAGGTGAAATGAATCATGAAAGAAAGGAAAATCCCAGTTCAGTTAGCTGGAGTCGACGTAAAAGTAGTTTACCACAACTACGAAGGCTTCGATTTAAACACGTTGATTGCATCCTTCCCGGAGAAGCGTCGAGTTCTTTCCACACTGGACGGCTTTAAACAAGTCAAGTTTGTGGCCAATAATTATACGCCGCTTAAGCTGTCAGAGCGAACAATGATGAATTACGAAGTTTTCAGGATGCAGTTGCCGCTCACTCTGGGAATTAAACCCGAAGATATAGCGCTTATAAGCACTGGCGTTAACATGGATAACGCCGCTGTCCATGAGAGCTCGTTCCAAGAGTTAAAGGTGTGCTGTATCGCTACTGCAGGCGCGAAAGGTAACGCTTTAAGAACAGGTGTGGATAAGGCATCTTACTATGAACGCGACGGCAAATTCTTCTACACAGGCGGAACAATCAACGTGATTCTTCTCACCAACGCCTGTTTGAGCGACGGCGCCATGGCACGGGCCATTATAACCGCCACGGAAGCAAAAACCGCGGCTCTTCAAGACTTAAACGTCAGAAGCACCTTTGCGCCTAAACATCAAGCAACTGGCACAGGCACCGACAACGTAATCGTTGTCTCTGGGACAGAGGGCAAGCCTTTGCAGACAACTAGCGGGCACGTTAAGATAGGTGAATTAATGGGTTTCTCAACGAAAAACGCAGTGACGGAAGCCTTGAGGAAAAATGATGGTCTACGTTAAATTACCTATTGGAGCTCGGCAACATTGATGCATATTCATATGTTTTACATGATCCAAGCAAAATGCTTATTGTAGGTGTCATCTTGGAAGCCTTCATTGAAACTGAAAAACTCAATAAATGTTATGGCCCCGTCAAGGCTGTTCAGGAGTTGGACATGCAAGTGCGCAAAGGGGAAATCTTCGGTTTCCTCGGCCCTAATGGCGCTGGCAAAACAACTACTATCCGCATTATGACAACCTTGACTAAGCCTACTTCTGGCTGCGTGCGGATAAACGGCTTTGACGTCGTCAAGGAAGCTGATAAAGTGAAGAAAGTCATCGGCGTGGTGCAGCAGCATCTTAGTTTAGATCGTGACTTGACAGTAAGAGAAAACTTGGAGTTTCGCGCTAGAATACATCATTTAAGCGCGGCAGAACGCAAGAAGCGCATATCTGAACTGCTGGAGTACGTTGAACTCTCTGACTGCGCTGACCGAATGATCCACACGCTTTCAGGCGGCATGCAGAAACGCGCCGCAATAGCTTGCAGTCTGCTTCATCAGCCCCAAGTGCTATTCTTGGACGAGCCAACCGTGGGATTGGACGCTCAGGGCCGTAGGCGCCTGTGGGATCTGGTGCGCCGCTTAAACATGGACGGCACAACAATCTTTCTAACCACGCATTACATTGAAGAGGCAGAAGCTCTGTGCCACCGTGTGGGCATAATTCATCACGGTCGCCTAATCGCTTTAGACACCCCGTCAGCTTTGCGGCAGAAGTTAGGCTCCGTCGCTGTGGAAGCCAATTTGAATAATAAGGAAACACATTACAAGTATTTTGCTGACCGCGCTTCAGCGACGCGTTACGTGCAGAGTTTACCCGCCACCGCGGGCACAGTCATCATTCGCGATTCAAACCTGGAGGATGTTTTCGTGGAGTTAACCGGCGAAAAGGTTGGTGGCACTTAAATGCTGCGTTTCTTAAATGACGTGTACTCAGTTTTCTGGGTGGATCTACGGAATCTGCGTCACCATTGGCGCTCGACACTTGCTACCAGCCTTGTGCAGCCGCTTCTGTATTTGGTGGCTTTCGGCTACGGTTTAGGCAGCGGCATAAGCCTTGAAGGCGTCAGCTACCTTGCATTTGTGATTCCAGGAATTGTCGCATTAACCGCCTTCTCCACCAGCTTCAACGGCGCCGCCTCAAAGCTTCAAGTTGACAGATTCTTCTACAAGAGCTTCGATGAACTGCTTATGTCGCCTGTAAGCATCTACTCAATCATCATTGGCAAAGCGCTGATAGGCGTGCTCCGCGGCTTCATAAGCTCCTCGGCGATACTGCTTGTTGGCGTTGCGCTTTCTCCTAAGCTGGTAATAAGCCCATGGCTAGTGCTTGTTCTGCTGGCTTCTTGCTTCGTGTTCGCGCTCTTCGGCGTGCTCGCCGCGCTGGTAATCAATTCGCATCAGGGCATGAGCACCTTCAGCAATGTGGTGCTGTTACCCATGACTTTTCTGTCCGGCACCTTCTTCTCCTTAAACCAAATTCCCGACGTGGCAAAAGCGCTGCTATATGCTCTGCCCCTTACTCACTCAAGCAGCACATTACGCGCCTTAGCTTTAGATGCTCCATTCCCGTGGCTGTCCTTTTTCATCCTAATGGGCTTCGGCGCCGCCTTCTTTGCCGGCTGCGTGTTAGCGTTAAAGCGCGCTAGCGTATAAGAAGCTGTCTGAAGCTGTGGCGCTTTCTTTTAAAATATTCGTGAGGTTAGTCGTATATTGATTTTCTTAAGCCTACATCCAAAAATATTACGGTCTTATCCTTTTCGTTTATCATGTAGATTACGCGATATTTGCCTACGCGGCATCTCCACAAGCCGTCGAGTTTTCCACGCAATCTGATGCTTGAATATGGATTTGTAGCGGTCTTTTCTAGAGCTGTTAGAATTTGCTCTTTAACGTCTTTTGGTAGCTTGTTGAATTCTCTTATGAAGCTTCTTGTAAAAACCGCTTTGTATGGCAAAGTTTTAGTCCTTCATCAAGGCCTCTCTAATCTCTTCAGGACTTTTTACTGTAACAACTTCTTTTTTCTTATGTTCCTGTAAACTTTTTTTTATTCTTTCCAGTCCTTCCTTATTTGAGAGTTCCTCTAAAGTAGCAAGGATCTCCTCTATTCTATCAAAATGCTCGTAAAGCTCTTTTAAGAGAGGGCGAGGAATCGAAATGACTTCTGTCAACCAGTTCACCATGCTTATAATAGTAACCATGATGGTAATTAATCTTATTTGAAAATCCAAACTTCCATCATGGCAGTAAAGCAAATGCTGCAAGCGCTTTAAGTAAATAATGAAACTTGGCCGAGTATCTTGTCTTTATATTTACGCGCAAAACAAGAAAACCTTGGGCAAGTTGTATAAACAAAGCGTGTAAACAACCAAGCCGCGCGTAACTTGACACTCCACGCAAAGATGGTCGGGCGGGCAGGATTTGAACCTGCGACACTCCGGTTTCTGCTTGTGCGCCCGGCAGGCTGGGTGATGCCCACCATGGGTGGACTTCTACAGCATCTCCGTCAGCCAAGCCTTGTTAGCTGACTCGGAAGCTCTGCCAGGCTGAGCTACCGCCCGACCAAAACCATTAGGAATAAAACAAAAGAATTTATGTGTTTTGGCACCTTCCGAAAAAAGCCTTGCTCCCCTATTGCTTTGCTCATTTGTAATGTAGTTACACTTAAAATTTTTTCTTTAGAAATATTTATAAGTCATTTTAAAGTATATCTAGTTAATGCTGATTGCTAGTCATGAAAAAATACTTCATGACCTTTAGCATGATCTGTTTTCTCTTGTTAGCGGTTTTCTTAACGCCTCAAGCCATCAGTGTTGCGCAGGCGAGTAATGCAAGTGTAACGTATTGTCCTAATCCTCCACCAGAGATGGAACAAGGCGAAAATCAAGTTTCATTGGCATATCTTAACGCTATCAATGAGGTCATTAGGGATTATGGCAATTTTCAGTTTCGCACAAACGAGCAGGAATCAAGTGTAACCCGAGATAGAGTGGGTTACTTGGCTTATTACTGCGAGACAAATTACAATTTTGCTATGGTATTCTATAAGGGGCATTCCTCAACTTACAACTGTGGCACTAGGACGCATTCTTTTATAATGGATTACACAGGTCAACCTGCAGGTAACATTCAAGATGCCTATATTTGGACTAAGACCATAAACAATAGACATGACTTTGTCTTTCTTTGGTCGTGCGGTATGGCAAGTGCAAGTATGTTTCCCGGCGGCTATTGTAGTGGTTGTGGTGGTGGATGGGGCATGTGTTATTCGTGGCTGAAAATAACAGGCTTATCAAGCGACGGCTACAAAAAGGCTGATTCAAGTGGTCATGTTTTTCTGGGGTTTAACTGGTCTTCGCCGAACTTTAAAACTCTGATAGGGAACTCAGGCTATAATTATGTGGCGTTCGCCTTCTTTTTCTATCAAGGTCTCTTACAAAGAGGCAATTCAGTGAACAGTGCGCTCGATTATGCCACGCAAAGAACATTTGGTCTTCAGACATTTGGAGATAGTCCACTCTATAGAGGAATGCTTGGGTTGCAGGGTGGTATTACTGCGTTGAAGGTTTTTGGTGATGGGAATCGGACGTTGCCGAGGAGATGAAAGTAGGTGATGAGTAACAGAATCTCGAGACATGGTTTGTTTTTGGCTATTTTGTTGCTGGCGGCGTTTGTTGTGCCGGTTTTTGCGTCTTCTTATGAGGAGTTGCGGGAGGAGAATGCTAAGCGTAGGGCATTGTCGTTTCTGCGGGATGTGTTCTCTTTTGTGGATTTGGCTGAGTATAATGTGAGTTTTAAGCTTTATGTGTTTGATTATCCTTGGGATTGGGGCGGCGCGACTTATGAGGAGGTTGTGCGTTATGATCTTATCTCCTCAGCACGCACGCTTGACTTCACCATCCATTTCTGCAATCAGACACCATACTATGTATGGCTTACTGATTATGATTATTATGGTCCTGCTCTTTTCCAGCAGTTTGATCGTTTGGCGGTTCTGTCGGAGCGTGTAAATGTTGTGAAGTTAGCAAAGTCTGTATTGGAGAATTATCTGAGATGGCGTGGCGATTCTAGTTTGAGGGCGGCAGTAGATGTTTTGGATATGGTTAATGCTACGGAGAGCATGTCAAAGATTGTGGGTAACCTGAATTTTACCGCGATATGGTGGCTTGAAGATAGTGTGTCATTCTATTGGATATGGCAAGTTGGCGGTATATCTGCTAAAAGAATGGGTTTATCTATCGATAGAAGAAGCTTTTATTTGTCTGATAATGGGGGCGTTTATAGGTTAGGTAGCGCTGAGGTTAAGATTTCTAAGGATGAGGCTGTTGCTATTGCTTTGCGACGGGCGGAGTCTTTTTCTTATCGAGCGCGGATTGATCTTAACACTTCTGTGGAGGTTAAGGATTTTGTTGTGGTGAAGGACAGGATAACTGCGGAGCTGCTTACGTGGCCTAAAGAACCGCTTGTGCTATATCCCTACTGGAGCGTCAAGCTTGGCCTCGACAAGGTCTATCCCGCGTTTGTGGACGCCATACATGTGGGCATTTGGGCTGACACTGGCGAGGTTTTCTTCTGTGAGCCTATAGGCTGGGGTGGTCCTGTGTCTGCGGATGGCTCAAGTGCGGAAACGCAGCCGGAAGGCGATGTTGGTGATGGCGAAGCAGCTGCAGGGCAAACTTGGCAGACCAGCGCTATCGTTGTAGCCGCTGTAGTTGTGACTGCGACGGTTCTTGGCGTGGCTGTTTTAAAGAGGAAGAGAAAGCAATAGCCCTATATCTGCTATTTTCTGCTTGGGCTTTGCTCTGAAGGCTTGCGTTTTCTTGGCGTTTTCAGATAAGCTTTAATTCTCCAAGTGCTTAACGCGTCTTGGATAAGCTAAGTGGTGTTGACTGTTGAAGACGATTGGTGTGGTAACTCCTGGCGGCGATGCGCCTGGCATGAACGCGGCTATCCGTGCTGTTACCAGAATTGCCCACTCACGTGGCCTTAAAGTTCTAGGTTTTGAACGCGGCTGGGACG
>JBNARN010000070.1:5176-6155 GCA_049718365.1 Candidatus Bathyarchaeales archaeon | reverse complement strand
TTGTTCCGATGCTTTTTTACAATAAACAGTAGGGGTTATTTTACACTTTCGCATGCAACCGAATAATTCATGAAGTTTCACGCCTGCTAATAAGCGTTGAGAAGGGAACTGATTGTGCAGTTACTTTGTCTCTTCAAGTTTCGCAGGCAAGTATTCATCAACGATGTAGGTTAAGCCGTAGCGGCTGAATGCCTCTTGCTCCGCCTTTCGCCTGATTTTCAGAAACGTCTTGATTTCCCTTTGCCACAGTGGATCTTCCTTATATCGCGGGTCCTTCTGTAACTCATAAAGCCGTTTAATGTCCACTTCATCCAGTGGATCTGTGGGCAGCTTATAGTTGACGATGTCGGTTGCCCAGACACCGCTCCATTTTGCGTCAGGCGTATTCAACTCGCGCAGGTGTGCAGCGTTTGCGGAGCCGCTTATGATGACCATGGCTATGTGCATTCCCCATGGGTCGCCATCTGTGAATATGTAAACTGGCAGGTTCAGTTCCGTGTGCAGTCGCCTAATAAAGTGTCTCGTGGCCCGTGGCGCTTGCCCCGCGGTTAGCACAAGCAAGGCGTTAAATTTTTTATGCACGTTTTCTTCGATGAATCGTGTGAATAAGCCGCCTTTCTCTATGGCTATGATTTTGTCGGCTGTTGTGCTTACAAACTCGGAGGATGTCAACGCTGGACCGATTAAGACGCCGTCAGGGTGCGTGGTTAAGTTAAGCGTTCTGCCTTCGTAGCCTGGAACCGTATATTCTATGGTGAGGTCTCCGAAGACTGCGGAGCGCTCTTCTGGGAAAATGTTGAAGTCTTCTCGTGAGAGGCCGAGAACCGTTTCCAAGTCTGTAATGATGTTATCGGATTCCTGTTGATCCTTAAATGTCATTTCGTAGGCTTGGGCGGAATAGTAAACGTCTCTTAAAGTGGATGTTTTGCGCTGCGTAGTAAGCTCATGTGAGAATCGTGCAACCCAAACAAGCTGCGTG
>JBNARN010000070.1:1294-5166 GCA_049718365.1 Candidatus Bathyarchaeales archaeon | reverse complement strand
CTGCGTGAACGGTTTAACGTGGCGGATGTTCCGGGCGCTTCTGCGCACGCTTTTGTCGCCTAAAATGAACTGGCGGAGGTTCATGTCGTAATAGATGTTCTGTGTAGAGCGACTGGGCATTGTTATAGAAGGGAAATCGCCCTTTTCCATTTGCTCATAAATTTTTAAGCCAAAATCCTTCAAGCTACCTATAACTTCACTTTTCTTTTCGGTTACACTATATTTACGCTTCGTCTCCATACTTTTGCACACTCTTTAACAATTTTTCTATATCTGGAAGTTTTTCCTTCCCAGCAAGGCTAGCGGAGAACTGGGCAATTTTCGGCAGGTACTTGGCGAAGATGCCAAGCCGCTTGCGCTCCTTATCCACATGCTCACGCTTAGATAGGAAATGTTGAAGTTGACGGGCTGCTTCGCGTAGGGCGTTCGCTATTTCCCTTCTAACCTCAGGGCGGTCTGCGATGAATTCTTTGCCAACCGTTTTGTAGGGCACTTTGGTGCTGCAGATGTGCACCACAATTGCGATGGGCATGTCCAGCGAAACCTTGTATCTGCGCCAGTTCATGTTGCTTATAACTCTAAATGAGACATCGCTTGCCTCGTCATAAAGTAGCGGAATCCTGTTGGCGAAACGGTAAATTGTAAAGCTGCCCTTGCTTGGAACTTCTCCGCCATAGGCTATGCCCAACTCAACGATGAAGGGATGTCCCGCGTAAGTTGCTGGTTTGCGCTGATGCACAACAAGATACTCGGGCTTAAGCTCCTTCGAGATTCCCGCTTTCAACAGCTCTTCGCCCAAGGGCGATAAGCAGCTGGCGTCAGGCGGCAGAAAATCCTTAAACTTCTTCAAATTATGCATTAACCGCACAATTTCCTCATGCGAAAGTTTCTTTGGGTTCTTTGAGGGGCTTAAGCCGCTGAACTCCAAGAATTTCTGCGCTGTTACTTCGCCGACTCTGTGAAAGTGGTTCTTTAGAAAATCCAGCATGTTCTTATGCGGTGTTACTTGGATAAGCCTCTGGAGAAGCTCCACGTCAACGCCGTAGGGGTGGGGCTCCGTTTCCTGCGGGGGGTTAGGCATATCCGTGGTGGCTCGGGTAAACTTGTAAAGCCTACCCTTTGGATCGACAAACGTCAAATTAGCGTAAGGGTTCACCATGGCTGTCTGCTTAAAATACTCCAGAATCTTGGATCTGGCACGCAAGTAGTCGCCTTCAAGCGTAAACTCAACAATCGTGCCGTGCCACTGCTCCTTGTTGATGAGCACTTTGCGGTCGAGAATTATGGGGCGGTTCCGCTGAATGTCAATCATCAGTTTAAACGAGTAAATCTTGGGCAAGCCTGTGCTTGAAGTGATGTAGGCTGGTTGATGCGTCGTTATCTGCCCGTAGAGCACGGCCATTTTGCCGCCTAAGCCGAAGGTGCCTCGCATTTGTCTTAGCTTATATTTTGAGCCGTAGAGGACTTGGCCGAAAGCTGAGGGGATAAAACGGGGGTGAATTCCGCAGCCGTTGTCTTCGACTCTTAACTTGTAAATTTGTGTGTCCTTGCTGGCTTCGCCCTCGAAGGAGAGGCGCACATAAATGTCCGGAGGTATTTTTTGGCTTTCAGCTGCATCCAACGAGTTCTCTACGAGTTCGCGTATCGCCGCGAATATTGCTCTGGACGGGTTAGTGAAGCCGGCGATGTCGCGGTTGCGGTAGAAAAAGTCAGATGCGCTGATTTCTTCAAAGGTTGCTTGCGCCACTTCTAGCCTCCACCAATATTTTCCTTCCCCATGATTAATTTCTTATGGATATATTCATGCTTATTCTTTAAGTTAACTGCAGCTTTCAGGGAAAAATTTCGGCACAAGCTTGGTCTACTCTTGTTTTTGCCTCAAACGTGTATAATAGTATTCGCCAATTTGTTTTTGGTAAACATCAAGTTTTGAGCCT
Source organism: Candidatus Bathyarchaeales archaeon (assembly GCA_049718365.1). Taxonomy (GTDB): domain Archaea; phylum Thermoproteota; class Bathyarchaeia; order Bathyarchaeales; family Bathycorpusculaceae; genus JAOAIV01. The sequence continues at coordinate 3,229 of JBNARN010000070.1, read as the reverse complement.
TCCTTGTTAACCCTTGGTCGCCTCGTGGTTGGGTCTCTGCGAAAAGTGATATTCATCTCTTTTAAGAAGGAGTTCATCCCTTTTCGCAGGCTCGTAGGCGAAGTCGCCACGCCTTTCACGCCTGGTTCCCCGTTGAAAACCATGATCCTATCCGCGATAAAGTCCTGCGCGACAACGTCATGTTCCACGACAAAGGCGGGCACATTATGCGCTTCGACAACACGCCGTAGCGTACGCGCCATATTCAGCCTTTCCTCCACGTCCAAGTAGGCGCTCGGCTCATCCAGCAGAAGCAAATCCGCCTTGCGCGACAAGCAAGCGGCGATGGCGACTTTCTGCAGTTCTCCCCCGCTAAGCTCCATCACGTTCCTATCCAAGAGCAAATTAATCTTTAAGGGCTGGAGAATCTCGGTTTTGTACCAGCTTGATGTAAAGTTTTCCTTGGCAACGCCCATAAGCAGTTCCTGCACAGTGCCATTATAGTCCGCGGCGATATACTGAGGCTTATAGCTTACCGTCAACGTGCCTAGCTTCTGCTTGTCATCTGTTTCCTCAAGACCCGCCAAAATCTTAACAAAAGTAGTCTTTCCAATGCCGTTTGGCCCCATAATACCGATGATTTCGCCGCGCTTTATTTCGCCTGGCTCAGCAACAAGCTTGAACGCCTCAAACGTTTTCTCTATGCGGCCCCACCGCAGCAAGGGTTCGCCGCTGCTTGCGCCAACCGCAGGCGGCTTCTCGTGGAAGATTATGGCTTCGCGTCTGAACAGCATGTTCTCGTCGGGAATGTAACCCTGCAAGTAAATGTTTATGCCTGTGCGTACGCCATGCACGTGGGAAACCACACCGTAGACGCCTGGCTGACCGTAAAAAATGCAGATCTGATCTGACAAGTAATCGATTATGGCTAGGTCATGTTCAGCCACGATTATGGTTTTCTGCTTCACATCCAAATAGCTTGAAGGCTCATCAAAGAGGTAAACGTCTGCTTCGCGGCTTAGGGCAGCTGCCACTGCCACACGTTGAAGCTCGCCGCCACTGAGCACATTCAAGGGGCGGTCCCAGATCTTCGTGAGTTCAAGTTCAGCGGCAAGTTTGTCCAAGATTTTTCTTTCATCCACTTTCTCAAGCAGCTCGCCAACTTTGCCTGAAATGACTTTGGGAATTTTATCCACGTACTGCGGCTTATGTGCCACTTTGAGGTCGTTCTGGCTCATTCGCTGGAAATACTCTTGTAGCGTCGAGCCGCGGTAATATTGAATTATCTCATCCCACTCTGGTGGGCTGTCGTATCTGCCCAGATTAGGTTTTAACTCGCCTGAAAGCACCTTCAAAGTTGTGGTTTTGCCTATGCCGTTTTGCCCCAGCAAGCCCAGCACCATGCCCGGCGAAGGCGTGGGCAGCCTGAAAAGTTTGAAGCTGTTTGCGGTGAAGCGGTGGCTGCAGTCCTTTTCCAACTCGTCTGGAAGATTAACTATGCTGATAGCTTGGAAGGGACATTTTTTGACGCAGATGCCGCAGCCGCTGCACAGCCTTTCCGAGATTACCGCCTTGTTACCTTCTATGCGTATGGCTTCCACGCGACTGCGCACCATAGGGCAGAAACTCACGCACAGCTGATTGCACTTTTTCACTTTGCACTTGTCCGCGTCTATTACAGCAACTCTGGTCATGGCAAACTCAAACCAAATAATGCAGTCAGCTTAGTTATAAACAGTAACCTCGCTGAAAGGGAAGAATAAACTTTCCTTTTTTAATTAAAGAACATGCGCTTCGTTTGCTAACTCAGCCAATCCCGCATGGAAAAATAGAGCTTAAAACATCAAACATACGAAAGAAAGATGTGAAAAAGGTGTTTTCCATCATGCTGATTACCATTCCTCTTCTTCCCATTCTTCGTCTTCGATTTCTTCCCATTCCTCGTCTTCTTCGAAC
>JBNARN010000070.1:0-1245 GCA_049718365.1 Candidatus Bathyarchaeales archaeon | reverse complement strand
TCGGGTGGTAGTGTAGCTTTACACTGGCGCGCTTTAAACATTTTCATTCGTCAACTGTCGTAGTCTCCTGCAGAAGCACAGAGAAAAATGCTGTTTTCCGCCCCATTATTCTCTCTGGAAACGCCCTTTCACTTTACAAGCTTGGCTTTCAGCGAAGCCACAGGCTCCTCAAGCGCCGCGGTCATATACGCCCAGCAGAGATTAGCCGTGCTATGAGCAGCGCCTATTCTCCCATGGGCATCAACCGCAATCAAGCCCATAACATTATACGCATTTGGAATACGCTCTTTTATGAGCGCTATGGCGGCTTCAGCGGCTTCTTGTGGTGTTTTCCCATTCCCCATGTAGTCGCAGACGGCTTTAGCCAGCACAAGCCTGATTGCTATCTCGCCGACACCTGATGCGGAGCATGCGCCTAAGCAATTATCTGCATATGTGCCACATCCAATAGAAGGAGAGTCGCCTATTCTGCCAGCCAACTTCAGCGGGAACCCGCCTGTGGACGTCGCAGCAGCCACGTTGCCCGCGCTGTCCAATGCCACGGCGCCTACCGTTTCAAGCTGAAAAACCTCAGGATGCGCCTTAACCAAGTCGGCCAGCCGCGGCAAGTAGCCGCTGCCTGAGAGAAGGCTCTTCAACTGTGCCTCGTAACGCTCAAGTTGAGCAGCAGTGACGGCTTGCCGCCTTTCTAAGCCGAACATGCGCGCTAAATCGTCAGCGCCTTTGCCTACGACGAAAACATGATCCGTTTTCTCCATCACCAGTCGCGCCAAACGCACAGGATTTCGCACGTCGCTTAGGAGCCCCACGGCGCCCGCCTGCAGCGTAGCCCCATCCATCACGGAAGCTTCCATCTCTACGCGTTTCTCAATATTCAACGCTGAACCGGATCCAGCGTTAAAGTTGCCTGAGTCCTCCATGAGCGCGACTGCTTCGACAACGGCGTCAACAGCTGATCCGCCCATGTGCATCGTTTTAAAGCCTGTTTCCGCGGCTTCTTTGACGCTTTTCAGCGCCGCTTGGCTACGCGTTGGATCCCAAGTGCCGGCGCCGCCGTGAACGGCAATAACTGGCTTGCACGCTTTTCTCATCTGCTTCGCCTTTTTGAATAGAGAAGGGAAAGGCATTTTGAATTTAAGCGTAGTGCATTGTAGGCATCAAAACGGATAAATCCGCGGTTTCCTATTTCAGATGGTGGAATGATGTGAGGCGACGGCTTCGAGCGTCAAGCTGTGAGAAAAGCCA
>JBNARN010000069.1:0-6176 GCA_049718365.1 Candidatus Bathyarchaeales archaeon | reverse complement strand
GCCAACCATACGCGGCATGAGCATAGCCGGCAGAATGACCTTGTGCAACATGACGGTGGAGATGGGCGCCAAAAACGGCATAATCGAGCCAGACGAAGCCACACGCAAATTCCTAGAGGGAAGAACAACCAAGCCGCTGCCGCCTTTAGAGCACTTAAAGAGCGACGCAGACGCAGAATATGAGAAGGTCGTAGACATTGATGTGTCAGATTTAACGCCGCAGGTCGCGTGTCCTGCATCGGTGGACAACGTGAAACCCGCTTCGGAAATGAGCAACGTGCAGGTGGAGCAGGCCTTCATAGGCTCCTGCACCAACGGCAGAATTGAAGACCTACGCGCAGCAGCGGAAATCCTGAAAGGAAGAAAAATCAAAGAAGGCGTGAGAACGCTGGTGATTCCCGCTTCGCAGGAAGTTTACTTGCAAGCGCTAAAGGAAGGGCTGATAGAAGTTTTCACGGAAGCAGGCGCCATGGTATGCGGCTCCACATGCGGCCCATGTCTAGGCGGTCACATAGGCTTATTGGCTGCGGGCGAAACATGCATTAGCACTTCGAACAGAAACTTCATAGGCAGAATGGGCAGCACGGAAGCAAAAGTTTATCTGGCGTCTCCAGCCACGGTTGCTGCATCCGCCATAACAGGCAGAATAACTGACCCACGCGAACTGGAGGGAAACAAGGCATGAAAGTAACCGGAAAGGCAGTAAAGTTCGGAAACAATGTGGATACAGACGTAATTCTGCCAGGAAAATACCTCGTACTAACAGACCCACGCGAGCTGGCGAAGCACGCCATGGAAGGATTAGACCCAGCTTTCCCGGCGAAAGCCAAAACAGGCGTCATAGTGGTCGGTGGCAGAAACTTCGGCTGCGGCTCCAGCCGGGAGCAAGCGCCCTTAGCACTGAAATACGCGGGCGTCCAGTGCGTGCTTGCCGAATCGTTTGCGCGCATCTTCTTCCGAAACGCCATAAACATCGGCTTGCCTATAGGCGAATGCAAAGGAATAGCGGCTGCCGTGGAAGATGGCGATGAACTCGTCGTGGATCTTGAAGCTGGAACGGTAGAAAATCTCACAAAGAAGCGAAGTCTTCAAGTAACCAAGTTGCCACCATTCATATTGGAAATATTATCGGATGGAGGATTAATAGAAAACCTACGAAGGAGATTGAAAACAAAATGAACGCATACAAAATTTCCCTTATCGAAGGAGACGGCATAGGCCCGGAACTAACCGAGGCTACCCTGAAGGTGCTGGAGGCAGCGCAGAAAAACTTTGGCATAAAACTGGAAATCATCGAGGCAGAAGCAGGCGACACATGCTTTCAGAAAAGGGGCGTAGCTCTGCCCGAGGAGAGCATACAGAAAATCAAGGCGTCCCATGTGTGTTTGAAGGGGCCGGTGGGTGAAACCGCCGCCGACGTCATAGTGAGGCTCAGGCTAATGTTTGATCTCTACGCTAATCTTCGCCCAATAAAGGCGTATCCAGCAGTTGCAGTTGCAAGGCCAGATATTGACATGATTTTTGTGAGAGAGAACACTGAGGACGTTTACAAGGGGCAAGAGTTCACCATAGGCAACGACACAACCATATGCTTAAGAGTAATCACGCGTAGAGCCTGCGAACGCATAGCCAAAAAAGCCTTTGAAATTGCAAGGCGCCGCAACGGCAAAAAGAAAGTAACCGCCATACACAAAGCCAACGTCATGCGCGTTACCGACGGCTTATTCGCCAGCGTCTGCCGAGAAACCGCCAAGCAGTACCCAGACATAGCCTTCAACGAGCTTTACGTGGACGCGGCAGCCATGCGGTTGATAAAAGAACCGCAGACCTTCGATGTACTGCTTACGCCAAACATGTTCGGCGACATTCTCTCAGACGAAGCGGCACAGCTAATTGGCGGTTTAGGCATGGCGCCCGGCGCCAACATAGGCGATAATTTCGCGCTTTTCGAACCCATCCACGGCTCGGCGCCGAACAGGGCGGGAAAGCAAACAGCGAACCCCATATCCATGATATTAGCGGCAAAGATGATGCTGGATTGGCTGGGCGAACGCTACAGCGACAATAGGTGCATAGAAGCAGCAGCAGCCATAGAAAACGGCGTGGTGAAAACTCTCCGTGAGGGACCAACTGTTCCAGACTTCGGCGGAAAAGCCACAACCTTGAAAATGGCGGAAGCCATAGCCGCAGCCCTAAAAGCCTAAGGGATGAGCAAGCAATGGGGCAAGGCTCAGGGTACATACGAATCTTCGACACAACACTAAGAGATGGCGAGCAGACGCCAGGCGTATCGCTGACCCCGGAAGAAAAGCTTGAGATTGCACGGCAACTGAGCAAACTAGGCGTCGACGTAATAGAGGCTGGTTCGCCAATGTCTTCTGAAGGCGAAAAACGTGTTGTCAAGGAAATAGCCAAAGCGGGTTTAAGCGCTGAGATCTGCGCCTTGGCACGCGCTACACGAAGCGACATAGATGATGCCATTGAATGCGACGTCGATATCGTGCACACGTTCATTCCCACTTCGCCGGTGCAGATGAAGTATGCCGTTGGCTTAAGCCCTGAGCAGGTGCTATCCGCCACTGTGGACGCTGTTGAATATGTGAAGAAGCACGGTGTGAAATGTGAATTTTCACCCATGGATGCTACTAGGTCTGAATTGGACTTTCTGAAGCAGGTGTGCAGAGCCGCGGAGCAAGCAGGTGCAGACATGATAAACATTCCGGACACCGTGGGCATAATGACGCCGCGGGGCATGCGCCAGCTTATTGAAGAACTCAAGAAAGAGCTTAAGGTGCCTATTAGCATTCACTGCCACGATGATTTCGGCATGGCCGTGGCGAACTCGCTGGCAGCCGTTGAAGCAGGCGCCACACAAGTGCACGCTACAGTAAACGGGCTAGGCGAGAGAGCAGGCAATGCCGCTTTAGAAGAAGTTGTCATGGCGTTGAATGCAATTTACAAGCTTAAAACAGGCATTAACACGCGCTTATTATACAGCACTTCCAGATTGGTATCCACGCTAACTGGTGTTATTGTCCAACCGAATAAGGCGATAGTGGGCGAAAACGCCTTTGCCCACGAGTCAGGCATCCACACGCGCGGCGTAACCGTTAAACCCTTAACCTTTGAGCCCATAGAGCCTGAGCTGGTGGGCCGCACAAGGAAACTTGTTGCAGGCAAGCTCGCTGGAACACGCGGAATCAAGGCGGAACTCGAAGAGGTTGGTATACACCCGACAGAAGAGCAGTTGAGGGAGATTGTTCGCAGAGTCAAAGAACTAGGCGACAAAGGCAAGATGGTGACCGACGCAGATTTGCTTGCGTTGGCGTCCGCGGTTATGGGCGAGGTTATCCCTGAAGAAAAGATTGTGGACTTATGCGATATGGCTGTGATAACAGGAATCAAAGTGATTCCCACGGCGTCTGTTAGGCTGGTGTTGGATGGCAAGGAATACATTGCCGCTGAGACAGGCGTAGGCCCGGTAGACGCGGCACTGAAGGCTATACAGAAGCTTACGAACAGCTTAGCGAAGATTAAATTGAACGAGTACCGCCTTGAGGCGATTACAGGCGGCTCCAACGCCGTAGCAGAAGTAATAATAAAAGTTGAAGATGAAAAGGGCCATGTGGTTTCAGCGCGCGCGGCAAGGGAAGACATTGTCATGGCAAGCGTTGAGGCAATGCTTAATGGCATAAACAAGTGCTTGATTAAACAAAGGAAGCAGGGAAATAAACAATGAAAGTAGCCTTCCAAGGCGAGAGAGGCGCTTACAGCGAAAGCGCAATCTACGCTTTTTTCAGCGGCGCAGTTGAGGTTAAGCCATGCAGAGACCTTAAAGAAGTATTCGAGAGCGTAGAAAAACAAGAGGCGCAGTTCGGCGTTGTCCCGGTGGAGAACAGCCTCGAGGGAAGCGTGAACCAAACCTACGATCTCTTCTTAACCTATGATTTGAAAGTATGCGGCGAAATCATCATCCGTGTATCACATTGCCTAATTGCTAATCCAAGCACAAAGTTAGAGGATATCAAGACGGTTTATTCGCATCCGCAAGCGCTGGCGCAGTGCCGCCGTTTTCTTGAGCGCTTTGGCCGAGAGCTGGTCCCAACTTACGACACCGCGGGCAGCGTGAAAATGCTTAAGGAGAAAGGGCTTAAGGATGCCGCGGCAATAGCCAGCGAGAAAGCAGCTGAAATCTACGGAATGAAAATTCTTGCAAGAGAAATCGAGGATAACCCAGAGAATTACACGAGATTCTTTGTGCTGTCCAAAGAAGACGCTCCTAGAACAGGCAGAGACAAGACCTCAATAATTTTTGCTGCGGCGCATATTCCGGGCTCGCTTTATCACGCACTCGGCGAATTCGCCAAACGCGGCATCAACCTTACAAAAATTGAGTCTAGACCTACAAAAAAGAAGCCTTGGGAATACAACTTTTATCTTGACTTTGAAGGGCACAGAACTGAAGAAAACTGTTCTGCGGCGCTGAAGGCGCTGGAAAAAAGCGCGTTGTTCGTAAAAATCTTGGGTTCATACCCCAGAGCCGCATAACCTGTTTACTTTTCGGTTGTCTCTAACATTTTATACATGAGCTCATAAGTCCGAGAGTAATCAATGCCTTTTTCCGCAAGCTTAGCCTTCAACTGCTCCATTTTGCGGCTGATGGCCTCTCGATCCTTCGCTTTGATTATCTTTAACCATTCATTGGCCCTTTTAATGAAAGCGTCTTCAAGCTGCTCGAGGCTAGGTAGATTTAACTGTAGACTAGTGAAGAGTTCAGGAGTCTCCGAAGCCGCAACCTCGGCTAAAGTGAACAGCAGACGATAGGTTGTGCCGGCTACCTGCTTGGTTTCAGCATAATTCGCCTGCTCAAGTAGCGTGTCGCAGGCAATCAAACCCAAGAAATGCGGCATGCCCAATACAATGGACATGAGTTCATCATGCTTTCTTGGCGACATAATGAGGACACGTGCTTTTCTCGTTTCCAGCCACTTCTTGAAATCCGCTGCAAAGGCTTCTTCTTGACTGTTGGTTGGAGTTAAAACGAAAGTTTTGTTTTCAATGCTTGTGCTTCCAGGGCCGAAAACAGGATGCGTGCCCAAAACCAAAGCCGCTGGGAGATGCTTATGCATGACGTTTACAGGTAGCTCTTTAACCGAGCAGATGTCCATGACAACCTGCCCTTCACGGATAGTGGGACTAATTTTTTTGACAACCTCCTCGAAGGCGCTAATGGACACGCAGATAATCACTCGATCAGCGTTTCGGGCGGCTTCAGCAAAATCGGCGATTTCAACGCCAAGCTCGCTTCGCAGTTTCTCCAGCTTATCCCTTTTCCTGTCAGCAACCACCACTGAGTAGCCTTCTTTTTTGAAGAACTTGGCGAACCAAACGCCCATTTTCCCAGCGCCGATCACGGCTATCCGCATTCGGCAGTTGCCTCGCAAATCTTGTTTAAGGCTACATGAAGCTCATCGTCAGGCACAGTTAAAGCTATTCTGAAATGCTCTCTGTAATCGCCAAACGAAGTGCCCGGCGCTATAGCTACGCCCTCATCGAGTAAGTCTAAAGCGAAACGCTCCGAATCCAAGCCGCGGCGCCTTGGAAACACGTAAAATGGTGCTTCAGGCTCGGTGAATTCCAGCTTTGCCTTTGAAAGGATTTTAGAGGCTAATTTCGCGCGTCTCTGGTAAACCTTTCTGATTTCACTTGTAAGCTTGTCATGCATACCCATAGCCGTTAACGCGGCTTCTTGGATGAAAACAGGCACGTTAGTAATTGTTATCTGGTTTAGCTTACCAATTTTGTCGATGAGCTCGCGGCTCGCTATGACGTAGCCGATGCGCCATCCAGTCATAGTAAACATCTTGGAAAAGCCGTTGACCATAACGTGGCTACCAGCATAGTCTAGGATGCTCTTGGTTTTTACGAAGCTTATGTCAGAATAAACTTCATCGGATAAAATCGTGATTTTTCGCTCATTAGCCATCTTAACCACGCGGTCCATGTCTTCTGCGTCCATAACCTTGCTGGTCGGATTATTAGGGTTGTTCAATATTATCATGCGCGTCTGTCCGTCGATTGCACGCTCAAAAGCTTCAAAATCAATCTTCCATTTCGAAGCAAGCTCAGTTCTCACCAGCCGAGTTTCTGCGCCGAGAGTCTTAGCTGTTAACTCG
>JBNARN010000068.1:0-6213 GCA_049718365.1 Candidatus Bathyarchaeales archaeon | reverse complement strand
TCAGTCGCGATTTGACAACGTTTGCTATGAATTCTCCTATTGGAACGGTGTATAAGGCTACTGTGCCGTTGAAGAGGGCTCCTGCCGGAAGGAAAGCAAGCACATCAATTTCTTTTAATTCCAAACCAAACGGGTAAGGTTGCCGCAACGTGATATAGTTCACTGCCGTCATGACGGATGCTCTTAGGATGATGCCGAGGATTGTGGATGCCGTAGCGATTTTAAGTATTTTCTGTTGCCCCTCAGCGTCATGTTTGATGAGTTTTTTGGCTATGTAGAGTCCTAGCATCATGGAGAATATTGCGATAAGATTGTAGAAGGGGCCTGTTGGAAGGGCGCCGGGGAAAAACGCGAACAAGACGGCAGCGTTTAGAAGAGCAATCATTATTCCCACTGTGGGGTTAATGAGGAGGAATGCTGTGATAATGGGGATTTCCCATACGCCATATATGAGGAATGGCGCGTAGGGTGCTGGGATTCCGATTCCTGAGATGCTTGGGTTTAGGGCGACTGTTAGGGCGGCGAAGATTATTGTTGTGGCTAACGTTTTGGTGTTCATTTTTGGTCAGCTTTAGTTGATAGTATAATTATTTAAGCGTAGCTACTCAAAAGAGAGTATTAAAATTTGCCAAAAACTGATAAATGCCCCTAACTAATAATATTCTTGGAGTGAAAATATTGCCTGAGACACTAAAGTTTTCTTCTGATGAAATCAAAAGTTGGCTTGAAGACCAAACGCGCCCTATTCTCACTCCAGTGCATGCACAAGCGCAGAAACTGCGAGACGACATGCGTGAGGCTATCCAAAGCGTTGCAGACGCGAGCAAATTGCTTTTTGACAGTAGCACGAAGGAAATTGAGAAAAGAAATATGCGCGTTTACAATCGCGCTAGAGCATTAAACAAGCTGGCGCGTCTGTTTTTGGATAGACTTAAGAAGGTTAACGTGCCTGACAATGTTTCGTATGAGAGCTTGAGCAGGTTTGCTCAAGAAGCGCAGAAAGTGTTTCTTGTAACCGATATCGACATTAGGAACTGGTTTCCGCGGCTCTCGCCCTTTTTTATCATGGATCGGCGGAAGTTTTTGACGGTTTATGAAAAAGCAAAACTCACACTAGCCGCTTTAAACGATTTTCTGTCAAAAGAGTATGTTAAAACTAAAACTTTGGAAGAAACTTTACAGCTAATAGCTGAATTGCGTAATCTTGAAAGGCAATCCGTGGAGATTGAGGCGGAACGCGCAAGCATAATAAACGAGCGCCTGCCGCTAGATAAAGAACTCGCTGAACTAGAGCAAAAGATTGCTGCTTTAAAAAGCAAAGGCCCAATAGACCAGCTTTTTCTCATTGAAACGGAGATAGACGCTTTAAATAATGAAATACAACATGCATTGCGCCATCTGCAAAAGCCTTTCAAGAAAGTGCAAGCCATGGCCACGCAAGGAGGAGGCGCCGGGTTAACGCTTGATGAGCAGAACGCGCTTGCTCGCTATTTGGAAAAGCCTTTTGAGGCGCTGGCAACCGAAGAGGCGGGCTATCCCTTGCTGAAGCAGATTCTGCAGAAACTGTCGCGATTAATAAGCGAAGGTAAACTTAAACTGAAATCGGACAAGGCTAAGAAGGCAGAGCAGTCCATAAATGAAATACTGCATGATTCTTTGCGGGCTTTGCAGCAGCGCTGTTTCATACTGGCGGCGCAGCAGCGGCAAATTTTGAATTCGGCAAAAATGGCGGAGATACGCGCGGCTCTCGCCGAATATCAGGAGCAGGCTAAACAGCTTAAAGCCCGAAAATTAAGTGTTGAAGCTCATGAAGCCATCAAGGAACGCGCTTACAAGGAAACGCTGGAAAAAATCGACAGTCTCAAACGCGCCATTGAGAAAAATGTTTACAGCTCTTTGGGTGTGACAATTCAAATTTTGTAGCGGAGGGGCAGTTTGCGCGTAGATCTCACGGCAATCATTAACGAGTCCTTGGCTGTTCAGAGCCGTGATTTCCTCAAAACCTTGGACGCAGCCATAGCGCTGTTACGTGATGAGGACGGGAGGTTTAGGCGCTTCACTGTTTTGGAGCGCTTAGTTAAGCTTGACCCTGTAGGCGAGGCCTTGGTAATCGGCGATTTGCACGGAGACCTAGAAAGCCTCCGCCTCATACTCGAAGGCAGCGGTTTTGTGGAGAAAATGGCTACGCAGGAAGATGCCGTCATGGTTTTCTTAGGCGACTACGGCGACAGAGGCGCCTATTCCGCTGAGGTCTATTACACTGTTTTGAGGCTTAAGCTTGCCTTTCCAGAACAAGTTCTGCTTTTGCGTGGAAACCACGAGGGACCAGCCGATTTGCTGGCTTCGCCACATGACTTGCCCATGCAATTTCAGCTTAGATTCAGGGAAAACTGGCGCGCTGTGTACTCTAAAGTTCGAGAGCTGTTCGGATATCTCTACAACGCCGCGCTCGTGGAAGACCGCTACTTAATGATCCACGGCGGCTTGCCCGCTGGCATCAGCAGCATTCAGGATTTGGCTCTTGCGCATAGACTGTATTCTGAGCAACAGTTTCTTGAAGACTTACTGTGGAGCGACCCTGTTGACGAGGTTAAAGGGGTTTTATACTCGCCGCGAGGTGCAGGCAAACTATTCGGCAAAGACGTTACCAAAGACGTTTTGAATAAGCTAGGCGTCCGTGTTCTGATAAGAGGTCATGAGCCATGCCCAGAGGGCTTTAAGCTTAATCATGACGGAAAAGTTTTAACGCTATTCTCTAGAAAAGGAGCGCCATACTTTAACGCTCATGGCGCTTACTTACAGCTGCCGCTTTCCGAGAAAATTAGGAGCGCGCAGCAGCTTTTGCCGTGGATTCATAAATTTTAGCCGCTGCTTTCATTTAGCGAAGGTTATATTAGGCTAAAGCCGTGTACTATGCAATTATGAAGCCCTGTATTTTGTATTTTTCAAGGACGGGAAACACTAAGCGCATGGCAGAAGCTATAGCTGAGGCAATAAAGGCTCCTGTTTTCGCCATAACCTCTTCTCAGCCGTCGGTGGTTGAGGACTTTGACATGCTGATTCTCGGCACACCGGTTGAAGGTTTCAGGCCCGCTAAAGAGGCTGCGAATTTTGTAAAGCACTTGCCGAAGGCGGAGGGCAAAAAGGCAATTCTCTTCTGCACCTACAAGCTCTGGAAGGGCTACGTTTTCAAAATCTTGGAGAATGAATTATCCCACAAAGGATATCATGTCATCCTGAGCGTTTCAAAAAAAGGAATAAAATTAGACCAGCTTGCAGCTTTTTCAGACTGTTTAACCCAAATACAGGAAGCACTCAAGAAATAGCGCGGCTCACTTTGGCTTAAAATGGCAGAGGCACAGAGATTAATTCCCTTAAAAACTAGCCGTTTAATGGTGATTGTGAAGGTGATATTCGGCAAGTTTCTTTTCAAGCTCTGCTAATTTGGCATGGGTTGCTGTTTCTACGCATGTTTGGGTGAAGGCTTGCATATTTGCAAACAGGGCAAAGTCAACTGGGTCTGCCTCTTTGGGGACATCGCCAAAAGCGGCTAATCGGAGCATTATCCGTTTCTGGATGTCTGAATAGATTTTGAACGCTTCCTGCAAGTTCGCGTCTTTTGGTTTAAAGTCAAAGTACTGTTGTGGAACATATCCTGTTGCTGTTGCACGGTACAGTTTCTTTTCTATATTTCCTATTTTCACTGTCCTGCACAGTTCAACCAAGTTGGCTTTAAGAAGCGCCTGCATTCTTCTCCAAAGCTTTAACGTTGGCAGATTAAGCTTTGCAGAGAGTTCAGAAATTGAATATTCTGACATCACTAGGTTTTTTAGGATTGTTTGGTTGAGCGGGTCGGAAACAAGCACTGTGCCTTTTTGGTCGAGGAATTTCACTAGTTTCATGCGATGAAAACGGTTTCGACTAGTTTAAATAGTTATTGCCGCATCGGTTTACCGCATAATGTTGAAGTGATTGCTATGGCGAGGCTCAAATGTAAGAAGTGCGGCAACGTTTTTGAGAAGACCTTTTTAGGCGCCGCCTTTGCGCCGCATGTTGGACCTTATCATGTAATAAAGTGTCCTGCATGTGGAAAGCGCAGTTGGTTTAACATATACTCCTCAGTCCAAGATCCTTTGACGTGGCCGCCGCAGGAGAAACAGCAGCAAACGATTGAGCCCGAGTTAACTGAGGAAGAACTGGAAAGGAAGCGTATAGAAGAATCAAAATATGAAAAACAGTAGATGATAGCTTAGACATGATCGACACCCAAAACCTCACCCGCACATTCGGAGATCTGGTAGCCGTAGACAACGTTACTTTACACGTTGACAAAGGAGAGGTTTTCGGTTTTCTCGGGCCCAACGGTGCAGGCAAAACTACCACAATACGCATGCTCTGCTGCCTAATCAACAAAACCAGTGGAGACGCACAAGTGGGCGGCTACTCTATAAGCAAAGAAGATGAACGCTTACAAATCAGGAAAATGGTTGGTTTGCTGCCTGAAAACGTCGGTTTATACGATAGTTTAAGCGCTTATAAGAATCTTGATTTTTACGGGAAACTTTACGAAGTTCCAGAAACAACGCGAAGAGAAAACATCAAACGCCTTCTACAGCTATTAGGCATTTGGGAGCGCAGAGACGATGTTGTCGGCACCTTCAGTAAAGGCATGAAACAAAAGATAGCAATCGCTAGAGCTTTAATTCATGACCCACAAGTGCTGTTCTTAGATGAGCCCACGGCTAACTTGGATCCTGAAGCAGCAAAAACTGTGCGCGATTTCATCTTGGACCTCAAAAAAGAGAAGCGAACCATTTTCCTTAACACGCATAATTTAAGTGAGGCAGAACGGCTTTGCGACCGCATTGCCATTCTTAAAAGCAGGCTAATCGCGGTTGATACTCCTAAAAATTTGGAGCGCCGACTGTACAGCCGAAAAACAATTGTCCACTTGAAAAATATTACGGACGCCGTTTTAGTTGCTGTTCAGAAATTAAGTGCAGTTAAGGCTGTTCGGGCAGCGGATAACAAGTTAATCCTCGATATGGATGACCCTGAAAGAGATAACCCTGAAGTTGTCAGGGCGGTCGTAAAGGCGGGTGGAGACGTGCAGTATGTTACTGAGCTTCGTTCCACGCTCGAGGATGTCTACTTGAAACTGATTAGGGAGGGCTCACCGCAATGAGGTTTTGGAAGTCATGGATTGTTACCCAAAAAGATCTTAGCGTCATCAGAAGAAACAAGTATGTTTTCTATTCTTTAATAGCTATGCCAATAATGCTAGGCGTAGTTATCCCCGTAATTTTCATGTTCTCATTCACCGTGATGTCTGAGCAACTTCCAAGCGAGCAATTCTTAGAAGCAGCTAACCAAGTAGCAAACATGGGCTCTATGTATTTTGTGCTTATACCCTCAATTCTGCCTTCCATAATTGCCTCTTACAGTTTTGTAGGCGAGAAAGTTGAGAAAAGCTTAGAACCTTTGCTGGCAACCCCGACGACAGATGGCGAATTATTGCTGGGCAAAAGCTTAGCTGCGTTTGTTCCATGCATGGCGGTAACTTACATTGCGGCAGCAATCTTTGTGTCCATTCTTGATTTCTGGTCTTACACCGCATTGGGCATTTTGCTGCTACCTAACATGTACTGGGCGCTGCTCATGTTTGTGATAACTCCCTTAGCATGCATAATGAGCGTCTTAGCCAACGTTATAATATCCTCAAGAGTAAGTGACATCAGGGCGGCTCAGCAATTAGGCGGAATAGTTGTTTTACCCTTGGTTTTCGTGGTGATTTTTGCCTCAACAACTTCGTCACCATCCATGCTGCTTGGCTTAGCTGTCGCCGCTGCGCTCGCCGTAGTAGACGTTTCCCTCTTTTACCTGAGCAAAGCCGTCTTCCAAAGAGAAGAAATACTAACAAAATGGAAATAACAATGTCCGCGTCTTCAAAAGGGCAATAAACAGAAAACTCCCCAGACGGCTATTCTTCCTTTATATAAGGTGATTATAGCCGCCGCACGCAGCACAAAATGATGATGGTGGCGTGTTAAAGCAAAAATTTTAAATGCTTAAGGCTGCAATTGCGTGTAAAAGGTGTTGCTGTTGAGTGTAAAATTACATCCTTATGTAGTATTTCTTCCGGCCGAGCAGAAGGACAGAATTCTAAGCGCCATCTTCGGCTCCAAAGCAGGCGTGGACATCTTGCGCTTCTCG
>JBNARN010000067.1:5978-6491 GCA_049718365.1 Candidatus Bathyarchaeales archaeon | reverse complement strand
GAAGGTTCTCTATAAAGGCGACGAGAAATGCTGGTGGGACAATGTGCCGGCATATGGATTTATCCAACGCGACCTAGAAGACATTGACCGCAGCGACGTCATAATCGTCTATTTGCCCAAGCTCTCTGCAGGCGCGTGCATGGAACTTTTCTACGCCAAACGCAAAGGCAAGCAAGTCATAGTAGTCTCGGAAATGGAGAGCTTAAGCCCCTGGATCAAATTTCACTCAGACGATATAGTGAAAAGCTTTAGCGAACTCGAAAATGCATTGAAGACCATAGTCATAGATTCGCTCAAAAAGGGCAATAGCAACACGTGAACGCAAGCTCGCAACTAATTCGCTGAAACGCCGCAATTAAAGCCGCAACACCCTGCTTTTAGCCCACTTGGCGGCAAATAGGCCGCATCATTTTTTTCTATTGCGGAAAACAGAGCTACGGGTTAAAAGTCCGTTGTGTGGCGGGCCCGACGGGAATTGAACCCGCGACCTACGGATTAAGAGTCCGCCGCTCT
>JBNARN010000067.1:0-5968 GCA_049718365.1 Candidatus Bathyarchaeales archaeon | reverse complement strand
AATGAAGTTTCAATAGGAAATATAGAGCTTACGGTTCAAAGTTGCGCTGTGCTACCTTTAGAGGCACTGCAATCCAGAATCTGAAAACTCGAAGGCTTATATAAATTTCATGCGTCTTAAGAGGCGGAGAACAGCGGATATGTCGCTTGATGATGAAATTGTTCTTAAGCCTATTGGATACGTTAAAACCGACGCTGTCGGCGATGAAGTAAGGGATAAACGCCGAACATCGCAAATAATCCTCAGAAGCGAGCTTACTGAAGCATTAGAGGGCATTGATGGCTTTTCGCATCTTTTCGTTTTATATTGGCTTAATCAGGTTAGCCGCGGCGAAGTGCGTTTGAAGGTTCATCCTCGTGGCAGAGCGGATATGCCATTGCTGGGGGTCTTCGCCACGCGAACCATGTATCGCCCGAATCCTATTGGGTTAACGCTTGTCGAGCTTGTCAAAGTGGAAGGTAACATTTTGACGGTTCGCGGTCTCGACGCCTTTAATGGGACGCCTGTTCTTGACTTGAAGCCCTATGACCCTTGGGACGCAGCTAAAGATGCTAAAGTGCCCAGCTGGTGGCTTAAGCTGGAAAATGAAAAGACGCGGTCGCCTTAGAATGAGATTTGAACTTAAAGGTTAAATTTAGACACTATTGTCTTCAGAATTTCTTGCCTGAGCTCTTCACCTTTTAGCTGTGAAGCCCGTAGATTGGCAATCGCTTCAGCTAATGCCGCGTCTTTGAATACGGTTTTTATCCAGTTTTCAAAATCTTCTCTGTACAAATGAAACTCTAATGAGGCAGCGGCGACGCGTTTAATTATTTCGTAGAAGTCTTTGAGGCTTTCTGCTGAGAAGCCCGTTGGCTGTCCTATTCCCGTGTAAAAGTGAAAGGCTAATTCTTTTGGAACGGGCGTAATGGCCTTTAACAAGACCCTGCCTTTTTCGGTTATGCTGTATCCGCCGTTTATGCGCCGTATGAAGCCGGCGCTGGCAAGGTCCTGCATACGCTGCATTGTTTCTTCAATGTTTAAGCCAACCATCTGCGCAAAACTATTCATGTCAACGCGGCTGGTAACTTCGCTCATAACCTTCAAAACTTTCAACTGCTCATCCATCAAATCCGGTTCACCTTAGTTATATTGTTATAATTATATTTTGAATCTTAAATGTGTGTTGCTAACGAAAATTTTTAGAACAAAAACTAAGCAGAGTAATACGCTGGGTATCGGCGGTGAAAAATTGACTGATGATTATATTATTGTGATTGTAACGGCGGCGAATAGGCAGGAAGCAGAAAAAATTGCGCAGCAGCTTCTTAAGGAGAAATTAATTGCGTGCGCCAACATAATTGGTTCAGTTTCTTCATTTTTCCGTTGGTCTGGGAAAATTGAGCGGGCAGAAGAGTGCTTGCTTCTCATGAAGTCGCGGCGGAACTTGTTTGGTAAGATAGCGGATGTTGTGAAGGGTTTGCATAGCTATGAGGTGCCAGAGATAATTGCTCTTCCCATTGTTGAAGGTTCACAGTCTTATTTGGCTTGGTTGGCTGATTGCTTACTGTAACTAATAGTGAGTGAATGCACATTTCTGTACACAAAAGCCTTAAATAAGACGTTTCTGTTTTCTCTAAAACTAACTGGGTGCGAACATGAGGTATCACGTTTGGCTCCGAACAAACAAATGCGCAACTTGCAATTCACAAACTAAATTATAAAAAAATTCCTTTCACACAATCTCCAGTTGAAATTTTCGCTAAACTCCAAAAACACTGCAAAATAGCCTATCTGCTCGAGTCTATAGAGGGCCCAAAAAAACTTGCCCAATACTCGTTCATAGGTTTCGAGCCGCGGTTAACTGTTGCAGTAAAAAATGGCGAAGCAGAACTCTACGATGAAACAACTGGCGAGGTAAATAGAGCGAAAACCAGCGAGCCACTGAGTGTTGTAGCCGCGCTTGTTAAAAGTAAAAAGGTTACTAACGGCAACTTCAGATTTGCTGGAGGCGCAGTAGGCTACATTTCTTACGACGCAATTCGCTACTGGGAAAAACTGCCGCAAAAAGCCCGCGACGACATAGGCTTCCCAGATGTTCAGTTCGGATTCTACGATGACGGCATAGTGTTCGACCACAAACAGCGCAAAGCATTCTACTATTACTCAAGTGAAGACCGCTTTGCAGAATTTGAGAAATTAATTAAGCAACCTGCAGACGGCGAAGCGATAAGACATCAGCAGCCGAAAATGAATGTTACTAAAGAACAGTTTGAGAAATCAGTGGAAAAAGCTAAAGAGTACATAACAACGGGCGACATCTTCCAAGTTGTGCTCTCTAAGCGCTATGAGCTCTGCTTTACTGGCGACTTAATGGCATTTTACCGCTCGCTACGCGAAATAAACCCATCACCGTACATGTACTTCCTTAAAATTGAGAACAAGCAAATTGTGGGCTCCAGCCCGGAAATGCTTGTCCGAGTCAACAATAGGATGGTTGAAACATTCCCGATAGCCGGCACGAAACCATGCGGGGCAAATGCACGCGAGAACAAGCGCCTAGCCCGGGAGTTGCTGGCTGACCCGAAAGAACGCGCTGAGCACGTGATGCTGGTTGACTTGGCCAGAAACGACATCGGGAAAATAGCCAAGTTCGGAAGCATCAAGGTTCCAGAGTTCATGCGCGTTCACCGCTACAGCCACGTGCAGCACTTGGTTTCGCAGGTTACAGGTGAGCTCGGAGAAGACAAAGACTGCTTTGACGTGTTAAGGGCGGTGTTTCCAGCAGGCACGGTTTCCGGCGCGCCCAAGGTTCGCGCTATGGAAATAATTGAAGAGCTTGAGCCCACAAGAAGAGGTCCATACGCGGGTGCTGTTGGCTACTTCTCGTATAATGGAAACGCGGATTTCGCCATAACCATCCGAACATTGTTCGCGCATGAGCGCAAAGCCTACATTCAAGCAGGCGCCGGCATCGTGGCTGATTCCGTGCCTGAGAGAGAATGGTTTGAAACCAACCATAAAGCAGAGGCGCTTATGAAAGCGCTGGAAAAGGCAGGAGGCGTAGAATAGTTGAGGATTCTTGTCATCGACAACTATGATTCTTTCGTCTACAATCTTGTCCAGTACCTAGGCGAGTTGGGCGCAGAGGTCCTCGTTTATCGAAACGACCAAATAACTTTGAAGCAAGCAGAAATGCTCCAGCCAGATAGAATAGTAATCTCTCCCGGGCCTGGCACGCCTACAGACACGCGGTACTTCGGCGTTTGCACAGCAATCCTGCAGCGCTTAAGCCGTGAAATACCTAC
Organism: Candidatus Bathyarchaeales archaeon; assembly: GCA_049718365.1. Lineage (GTDB taxonomy): Archaea > Thermoproteota > Bathyarchaeia > Bathyarchaeales > Bathycorpusculaceae > JAOAIV01. The sequence goes on along the minus strand of JBNARN010000067.1, from coordinate 2,681 downwards.
TTTGGGCGTGTGCTTGGGGCATCAAGGAATAATCCACGCTTATGGCGGACGAATTGTTTCAGCGAAAAAGCTGATGCATGGAAAAACCAGCACGGTTAAGCATGATGGAGAAGGCATTTTCAAGGGCGTTAGCAATCCTTTCACGGCAACCCGCTATCACTCGCTGGCTGGCGATGTGCAAGCTATTCCCAATTGCCTCAAAGTGTCTGCCGTTGCAGTTGACGATGGAGAAATCATGGGTATCCGTCACGTTGAATATCCAATTGAGGGCGTGCAGTTTCATCCTGAATCTATACTCTGCGAGGATGGAAAACTGATTATAAAAAATTTTTTGGAAGGCAGATGAGGCGGAATGATTCGAGAAGGCATACAAAAACTTGTGGAGAAAACGAACCTAACTTTGGCTGAAGCCCAAGAAGTCATGAGGGAAATAATGTCTGGAAAAGCTACTAACGCACAAATTGCCGCGTTCTTGACTGCGCTACGGATGAAAGGCGAAACTGTCGAAGAGTTGATAGCGTTCGCCACGGTAATGAGGGAGCATTGCCGCCGGATTCAGCCGCGCGTAAACGGCAGACTTGTTGACACATGCGGAACGGGCGGCGACAAAATAAAAACCTTCAACGTTAGCACAACCGCAGCGTTTGTTGCCGCTGGCGCAGGTGTTACAATAGCAAAACATGGCAATCGCTCAGTAACAAGCCAAAGCGGCAGCGCCGACGTGCTGGAGAAACTTGGCTTCAACCTTAACATGGCGCCGGAGACCGTGCAAAGCACAATTGAACAAATTGGCGTGGGCTTTATGTTTGCGCCGGCGTTTCACCCAGCCATGAAATATGCGGTTGAGCCAAGAAGGGAAATAGGCATCCGCACAGTGTTTAATATTCTTGGCCCCTTGGTTAATCCAGCTTCGGCTAATGCGCAACTGCTCGGCGTTTACGATGCACAATTAACTCTGCCCTTGGCTTATGCTTTGAAGAATCTTGGATGCGAAGAGGCTATGGTGGTCCATGGGCTGGATGGGCTTGACGAGGTATCTATTACGGGAAAAACTGTTGTTGCATGGTTAAGAGAAAAGGAAGTGGCAACATTAGAAATCACGCCGAAAGACTTGGGTCTCAAAAAAGCGCGAATAGACGACATAAGAGGGACAACGCCAGAGGAAAGCGCCGAGCTTCTCTTCAAAATCCTGAATGGCTACTGCGCCTTTGAAGACCCGAAAATGGAGATGGTGCTTGCCAACAGTGCTGCCGCGCTTATTGTGGGCGGAAAAGCGGATGACTTCGGTTACGCCATAGAAGCCGCACGCAAATCAATTGAAAGCGGCGCAGCCTACGAGAAGCTCAAAGCTTTAATCAAGGCATCTGGCGGCTGCTTATCAAAACTTGAGGAGCTAGAGCAGAAATATGCCTGATTATCTCGACATGTTAGCGCAGACAGCAAAGGAAACAATTCAAAGCGGCTACTACAACATAACAGACGCGACAGCAACTTCAAAGCTTAGTTTGAGAAAGGCGATTTTGGAGGCTGAAAATGCGCCAGTTATCGCGGAAATAAAACCAGCGTCCCCTTCCGCCGGAATAATTAGAAAAGACATGAATGTACGTAGTATAACACGAGGCATAGAGAAAGGCGGCGCCGTGGGCATTTCGGTTCTAACTGAACCCAAACATTTCAATGGAACCTTACACTTACTTGCCGAAGCACGCAAAACGTCGAGACTTCCAATTCTGATGAAAGACATAATCCTCAGCCCGCTGCAGCTGGATGCAGCCTCAAAAGTTGGCGCCGACGCAGTATTGCTAATAGCAGCGCTTTTTGAGAGAGGCTACTGCGACCACGGCATTCAAGATATGATTGCGCGGGCACACGCGTTAGGTCTTGAGGTTTTGCTGGAAACACACACCGAAGCAGAATTCCGCTCTGCAGTGAGAACACAAGCTGATTTAGTGGGAATTAATAACCGCGATTTGGCAACATTAAAAGTGGATTTGAACACGACTAAGGAAATTTTGCAGCACAACCGCCCAGAGGGAAAGATCGTGGTAAGCGAAAGCGGAATTAAAACGCCTGCTGATGTGCGCTTTCTGCGTGCATGCGGCGCTCACGCTTTCCTAATCGGCTCAGCAGTCATGTTTGCCGAGGATATTGAACAGAAAGTCAAGGAGTTCGTGTCAGCCTTATGAGCAACGTCAAAGTAAAAATCTGCGGAATAACACGCAAAGAAGATTTAGACGCAGCCGCCGCTGCAGGCGCTGACGCAGTAGGCTTCGTAGTGGGCGTTGCTTCTTCGCCGCGGAATCTCCCATTAACAGAAGCAGAGAGGCTTCTTCGACAAGTTCCGCCCTTCATAAAAAGTGTTTTAGTTACCGTTCCAAGAAGCCTTGACGAGCTCGAGGCATACGAGAAACTAAATCCAGATGCCATACAGATCCACTGCGAGAACATACATGCCGCCGCCTCTATTCGGCTGAAACTACCCAACATGACCTTAATCGGCGCCGTCAACGCTTACTCCACCAACGCCGCAAACAACGCCGTAGAAATGGCGAAGCTTTTTGACGCGGTGCTAATCGATTCCTGCGCTAACGGCATGCATGGCGGAACAGGCATAGTCCACAACTGGACGCTAAGCAAGCAGATTAAGCAGGCTATTTATCCGAAACCGTTAATTCTGGCTG
>JBNARN010000066.1:5889-6502 GCA_049718365.1 Candidatus Bathyarchaeales archaeon | reverse complement strand
GCAGTAATAGGTTTTCACCACTCTGGCGCCTAGTTCTGCGGCGATGCGGCAGCATAGTGCTAAGTAGCGTGCAGTGCGTTTTTCGAGTTCTCTGCCGACAGCTGTCACTGCCATTACGGGTATTCCATAGTTCTCGCATGCATCCACAAGCTTCGCCAAGTTTGTCAAAGTCTGATGCTCATATTTACTGCCCACGAAGATAGACATGGAAGCGGCGCTTGCATTCAAGCGTATGATTTCCTCTATTGAAGTCGTTATCGCCTCGTTTGCCAAGTCCTCGCCTACCATGCTGGTTCCGCCTGAAACCCGCAATATGATTGGCTTATTAACAGTTGGATCTACGCAGTTTCTGAGCACGCCTCGAGTAAGCATTACTGCGTCTGCATAGGGCAGCAGTGGCTTCAGGGTTTCTCCGGGCTTCTCAAGCTTGGTTGTTGGCCCTTGGAAGTATCCGTGGTCTATTGGCAAAAAGAGTGCTTTGCCGTCTGGTTGGATTAGGCGTGAAAGCCTATTTTTCATTCCCCAATCCATAGCTCATTTCTCCGTGGGACTCTTGGGCTTAAGAATTAAATAACCTTTCTCTATCAGCCAATGATGAAACTGCCATGTGGTG
>JBNARN010000066.1:0-5879 GCA_049718365.1 Candidatus Bathyarchaeales archaeon | reverse complement strand
GTACTTGCATGCGGTGCTGCATGTCTGTCTGACACGCTCGTATTCTTCCGGCTTGCTTGATAAGCGGTTCAGTTCCATCTGCACAGGGCATTTTACGTCGTTACAGAATTCTCTTCGCTTGTATTCGGTGAAACCTTCAAGTGACATAGCTATCAAAAGCTAATCTTCACATAGCGTTAATAAATGTTAAGCGCTGCTGGAAACTGCGCCTTTCGATGTTCACGCAAGCTTAGCCCCAAGCTATTTATAGGCTCAGCCATCTGTTCAAAGAAAACACACCTATGGAAGACGAAAACTTTTGTCTTTGTCGGTTAGGAAGCTACTGGGCTTTTACTAAGCACCAATCAAGTTTAAGAGTTAGAGAGTAACAATTTTTGCCTAAGAGGAAGCGGCAAGATTGGCTGATGACGCAAAGGTTTCAAAAAGAACCGCTTACATTGCCATTCTAACGATGGGCATCGTCAGCATGTTAGGCGACATAGTCTACGAGTCAGGCAGAGGCGTAGCCCCTGACTACCTGATGTTTCTAGGCGCGTCGGCGCTGTTAGTTGGCATAGTTAGCGGCGCTGGCGAATTCTTAGGTTACGGTGCAAGGCTTATCAGCGGAAGCCTCTCTGATAGAAGCAAAGCCTATTGGTTATTCATTTTTGCTGGTTACGGTCTGATACTGGCTATACCGCTTATGGGTTTCACTTTCAGCCTTGAAATTGTAATATTGCTGCTGCTATTAGAGCGGTTAGGCAAAGCCTTAAGGTCGCCGTCAAGAGACACCGTTGTCTCGGTAATCAGCAAAAATATTGGTTCAGGAAAAGCCTTCGGACTCCACGAAGCCATAGACCAAATAGGCGCCATAATTGGCCCATTAATTTTTGGCGCGGTGTTGTTCTTTACCGCAAACAGCTATCCAGCCGCCTTTGCAATGCTGCTGATACCCTTCGCGTTGATGGTAATAGCGTTAATTTACACTTACAAAAAAGTAGGCCGAAATGTAGAGGTTGAAGTTAAGAACGCCGCAGACGAGAAAGCTCCGCTCAGCCGCCGCGGATTTGGCGCCTACTGCATAGCGGTTTTTCTAAACACGCTTGGGCTTATTCCAGTTGCCCTCATCCTATTTTCGGGATCTTTGATTCTTCAGCCTATCGGTCAAGCATGGCTAGTGCCGCTTCTCTATGGCTTAGTGCAAATAGTGGATGCGCCCATGGCTTTAGTGGCGGGTCACCTGTTCGATAAGGTGGGCATGAAAATTCTTGCTTTCCCATTTTTGCTCTCAGTTTTTCCTGTCCTCTTCGTTTCTTTCGGAGGCTTAATTGGGGTCATTGCTGCTTGTGTCACGTTTGGTTTTGTATTAGGAATGCAAGAATCAATCTACCGCGCTGCAGTAAGCGCTTTTATTCCATTGCGCAGAAGGGGCACTGCATATGGCATTTTCAACACTATTTTAGGTTTGGGTACGCTGGCAAGCGGCGTAATCTTCGGTTTCTTCATAGACGCTGGCTACTCAGCGATTATTCTCGTTGCCTTTGCGTTAATGCTACAGGTAGGTGCCCTACTTGCCCTGAGCGCAGCTTACAGGTCATTTCGCGAAGCAACATAATGCGCTAATCAGGTTTAAGACATAGGCTTGGTGAAAGCGCGTTGCCTAATTGGTTAGGCCATGCCAAGCATGAAGTACAAAACAGTGCATACACCAGTAGAAAGAGTATTTCCTTCTTTCGCGCTTATTCGCCTTTTCAATAGAAAACATCCTAAGAGCAAGTTAGTGATAATCGAGAAAAATGCCAAGCCAAATGTAACGCTTGTGTCGATTTGCAACTGCAAGTTGGCTTGAGCAGAGTCAACTGCACCGGCTAAGCCATGCGCTAAAACAGTAGATGCTTAAGTAAATCCGCGAACCCCAAAATGAAAAAGTATGAATTCAAGCTAGGCGTTGGTAGCCCGGGAGAGATTCGAACTCTCGTCGAGGGCTCCAGAGGCCCCTATGCTTGACCGCTACACCACCGGGCTGCTTAAGCCAACAAAAATGAAAATCTAAATAATAACTTTAACGTTGCTGCGCTGCCTTTTGCTGCTTGCGCGCTTAGCGTGATTGAAACTGGATAGTGCAATTATCATCGCTTGAAATATACGCGTTAACAGTACCCTTCCATGTAAGATGAGGGGTTTGCAAAACTAATTCGCTAAAGGTTTCAAAATACTCAGTATTATCCATTCACAATATTAATATACAATTGTAAAAGAAAAACTTGTTCAAGCCATAAGAAACTAAAGGAGAACAATCCTTGGCGAAGATCTCAAGCGGCTTCCCTGATCTAGACAGGGTTCTGGGCGGCGGCATTCAACAACCTTGCTGCATATGCGTAAGCAGCGAGTCTGTGCATTACGCGGCGCCTTTAGTATTTCAAATGGCATATACTTTTCTGCAGGATGGTTTAAGAGGGCTTTACGTCTGCCTTGACCGATCCGCAGAAGAAACCATCACGCACTTTAAAGAGTATGGCTTTAACATAGACCGTTTTTCAGAAGATTTTAGCATATTCTTCCTTGATTTCTTCTCTCAAAGTAAAGATGCACTAATTGAATCAGCACAGTTAGGCGCGCTCTTGTATAACCCCGACGACTCATTTATGGCAATCGGGCAATTCATGGACTGGATCAAAAACGGCTTTCTAATAATCGACACTATTTCCACGTTTACATTAAATTTTGAAACCAAGAAGGCATACGAGTTCGTTAGAGCGTTAAAACTTTTATCCAGAACTTTCAACCTGATAATTATTGCAATTGCATATACGGCGCCTTTAGATGCAAAAACAGCTGAATTACTTCGCTCCGTTTCAGACGGCAACCTAACAGTTGAGAAAGAGACGCTTTATGTAAACTCTTTTCTTGGCGCAGCACAAAGCAATGAGCGATTAGTTATATCGCGAGGCGACAGAGGGCGCTTAGTGTTAAGAAGCCTGCTCTCTTCGGGTTTGAATGGAGAGCTAATGGATAAACTTGAAAAAGCCTTCTCTGAAGCAGCGGTTCTGAAAGTTAGACCTACTTTAACATTAACTACCTTGCCCGTAATTGATTTGCCAATAGAAAAGATCATGAAAAACCTATACGAGCTAAGCAAGCCTAATGGTTTATTTGAAGCTAAACCTTACTGTTCAAGCGTTTCTTGCCCCCATTGTGACTCAGACAAATTATATCTTCATTTGAAATGCCCTGACTGCGGAAGCCTTTTGCTGGAGAAAGGCGAAACCCTGGAGCACTTCAGCTGTGGGCATGTAGCTTTTAGACCCAATTTTGAGCATGACGGTAAACTCGTCTGCCCCAAATGCCATAAAGAATTAAGACAAATAGGTGTTGACTACAGGCAGATAGGGTCATGGTACAAATGCTCTGCCGGGCATATATCGCCCAATGTGCAGTTAAAGTTAATTTGCGCTAAATGCCACGCCGAGTTTGACATAGACAGCGCCAACCTAACCATACAGAAAACATATGAATTAACCGAAAAAGGAAAACAGATAATAACTGTAGATGCATCACAGCAAAAGTGTGTTTTCACCAGCGAGTGCGCCTCTTCAAAAGCCAGTCAGCATACGCTTTCATGCGAACAATAGCATAGAAGGGACGATAAAACAGTACAGCCACAGGCGCAAGATACGCCTTTTTCAAATCCTCCTTTCGCGGAGATAGAAGCCCCGCCGTGATAATTGTTAGAAATTCCATTCCCAAGTACATGATTGTACTCAAAAATAAAACATACATGAAGGTTGACTGCGAAAATAAGGCGATAAAGAAAAACCATGCGATACGGATGAATAAAAGTATTATGTCAATAAGTAGCATGTCATAAAGTGCAGCTACAAATTTGAAATCGTACTTTTTCTTTGAAAATATGTCGCTGTGCTTCTTTAAAGTTTCAACCTGCCCCTTTGTCCATCTAACTCTTTGTCTAATCCAGCTTCGCCAAGTCTCCGGTGCAAATGTCCAAGCAATGGCGTTCTCAGCGAAGACCAAACGTTTGCCGAGCTTGCGCATCTTGACGGTTATATCAAAGTCTTCTGTTATCGTATCCTTATCATATTGCCCCAAGTTGACGATGTTGCTTTTCCAAAAAGCGCCAAAAGCGCCTGAAATTATCAATAACGTGCCTATCAGGGAATTGAAGCGGCGCCCTAGCTCTAAAGACAGCAAATACTCATATGCCTGCAGTTTAACTAGAAGATTTTGCCCGCCATGCTCCCCGGCTAATATTCGCACGTTTCCTGAAACCGCACTTACCTTTGGGTTAGCTAGTGGCTTAACTATTTCTTTAATGGCATCGCGCTCTATAAGCGTGTCCGCGTCTACTGTAACTATTACGTCGCCTCTGGCAAAGAGCACGCCGTAGTTTAATGCTCCCGCCTTTGACCCGCTAGCTGACTCTCTCCGTAAAAGTTTTATTAACCCCTTCTGGGCGTACGGATAAGCCAGCTGATAGGTTCTATCGGTTGATCCGTCGTCAACAACTATTATCTCCTTGTTTGGATAATCAACCTCAAGCGCAGAGGTCACGGCTCGTTCAATAGCTTTTTCCTCGTTGTGCGCGGGAATTATTAAAGAGACTTTGGGCGTAAAATATTCAGGCGACTTACTTTTCCGTTTCAAATTAATGAAGAATGAATGAAACAGCAGCAAAACGCATTTCACAACTGAACGGGTAAAATCAATCAGAATCAAAGGCCAAAAAATTAGTAGAAAGTCAATTAACGTTAAGCTACTAAGCCAATTGGCAAAATTTCTCCAGAATGACTCAACCATTAATGTTGCAAGGTAGTTTATTGCAAAAGTCAATTTTTCATCAAAAAAGCTTTTTGACCCTTTTATGTTTAAAACGTTTTTTAATGGAAAATAATTATTAATTATCAAGCAAGGCTTACTATTGAAAAAGACATGCACAGCAGCGCTCAGCATTCTGCTACTTCTATTCTCGATAGTAAGCACTTTTCGCGGAAAATCAACAAGCGCAAACCCGATAATTAGCGTCTACCGGGACATCCCGCCGCCAGAAGGCGCGCAACCACCCATAGTTATCATTTACGCGCCCGCAAACGGCTCATTTTGCCCGAAGAATGTAACACTGCTTTTTGACGTTTCAATTCCACAAGGCAATGATAGCCGATTTCGCTACGGAATAACTGAGATCTATTATAAAGCCAATTGGGAAGCACATGAAATCACGTATACTGGTGGATATATCGGCGAGCACCGTTCAATGGACTTATCTGCTGCGCGTGGAGGCAGCCTTACAGTTACAATTTACGCCGTGGGTGTAGGCTACATTCAAACCGGAGAAGGGTACCGCGAAGAAAATAACGTGCTATATTCATATAATTATTACGACAGGTTTCAGCTGATTGGTTACTCAACAGTCAGCTTCATTAAAGACGTAGTTTCTCCAGGGGTCATTGTTCTGTCGCCTCAAAACAAAACATATGCTACATCGGCCATCGAGCTGATTCTCGTGGTCAATGAACCTGCAGCGCAGATTATAGCTTAGACGGAATGGAAAATCATACCGCGTCAGGCAACATCACATTGACAAGTTTACCAATTGGGGCGCATAATTTAACTGTGTATGCGGCTGATTTGGGTGGAAACACCGTTGCCTCAGAAACAATATTCTTTGATGTTGAATTCCTCGATTTCTTACCCGTCGCCGCAGTTACCATAGTCACCGTTGCCATCGCTATTTTAGGGCTCGCACTTCATCTGAAAAAACGGCGTAATAACCCTTCTTTTGAAGAGAACACGCCCAAGTATTGTTGTGAGTCAAACTCGCCTGTGGAATAGCGGGTCCGCTGGGATTTGAACCCAGGACATTCAGCTTAGAAGGACTTGATAGC
>JBNARN010000065.1:0-6517 GCA_049718365.1 Candidatus Bathyarchaeales archaeon | reverse complement strand
ATGCTGCATGGACAGCAAGCGGTTCTCGCCAAACTCGAGGAAATTCTCAAGAAAGCCGCAAAGGAAATCATGATCGCCGCTCCCGAGTTCGCAAGAGCAATACTGGCGTCGGCAGAACCGCTACTGGGCATGGTTAAAAAAGCGGTGAGCGTCAAGCTTATGGTGGCTGGAAAAACCGAGGACTGGCTGTTCCTAAAGAGGTTTGCCAGCGTAAGCGAGTTGCGCGTTAGAGATCATATGTTCGGCGGCGGTGTGATCGCTGACGGCAAAGAAGCCATGCTCTTCCTCGGCGAAGACAAACCCAGCTTAGTCATATGGAGCAACCATGTGGGCTTAGTGGGTTTCGCGCGGGAATACTTCCAGTTCCTATGGGACTCTTCAGCAAAGGCTTAACATAATGGCTACGCGCAGGATAAATCACTTTTTTCTATGGAAACACAGCACCAAAAATTAAGCGCCAATAGTTTGATTACCCTTTATTTACTAAAAACATAAATACGTTTGAAAACATCGTTAAAATTGCCTAAAAAGGAGAATAGGAGAATGAAGCAAAAAAACAGCAAAATAGCTATTGCTCTAACTATCGCACTAATATTTGTCATCATTGCTCCGCTTTCAACGTTACCATTAGCTGAAGCACAAGCAGCCCGTAGAGTGAAAACATACCCCTACATTGGCGCAGTACCAAACCCCGCACAAGTCGGCAAACCAATAATGCTTCACGTTGGAATATCTATACCTACAACTTGGCCGCAGACAGGACATAAAGGGCTGTCAGTAACAATTGAAAGACCAGACGGCAAAGTTGACACTTTAGGACCAATCAACACAGACACAACAGGCGGCACAGGAGTAACTTACATTCCCACAATAGCTGGCACGTATTACGCACAAGTACATTTCCCCGAACAGGCACTGGAAGCAGCGGTTTTAGGCTTACCTGTAGGAACAATACTTGAAGCCTCTGTAAGCGACAAGCTCCAAATAACTGTGAAAGAGGAACCGCTGGAGTACTGGCCAGGCGTCCCGCTTCCAACCGAATTCTGGAGCCGCCCAATAAACGCGCAATTCAGGGAATGGAACGTCATCGCTGGAAACTGGCTATATTCAAAAGGCTACTTCATTGACATGGACACACCAGGCAATGACGACGCGCCAGAAGCACCGCACATACTTTGGGCTAAACCCTTAGTTAAAGGCGGCGTTGGCGCACTCGGCGGCGGTTTAGTCGGCATAAACGTCGGAGACCACGCATTCGAGGACGGAGATGCCTACGAAGGATTATTCCTTCCGCCTGTCATCATCGCCGGTGTGCTATACTTCAACAGATACAAGAGCATCGGCGACACGGCAGTCGAACAAGAAGTCGTGGCGGTTGACCTGAGAACTGGCGAAGAACTTTGGGTGAGAAACTGGAACAACACGCGACTCGCCTTTGGACAAACTTACTACTTTGACGGCTTCAACTATCACGGTGTCTTCGCTTATCTTTGGGCAACTGTAGGCACAACATGGTATGCCTATGAAGCCGCAACCGGCCGCTGGGTATACACAATGACCAACGTGCCCGCTTCAGGCGCCAACATATATGGACCAAACGGCGAAATAATCAGGTACACAGTCAACTTAGCGCAGGGCTGGATGACGAAGTGGAACTCGTCCGCGGTAATCAGCGCATACTGGGGCACCAATCCAGCCGACCCAAGCTGGGGATCATGGCGACCACAAGGCAAAGTCATAAACGCGACAGGCCCTGTCCCGGTCACGCCTGCCACTCCGCTTGGACTAAATGGCTATGAATGGAACGCAACAATACCTAGAGGCATGCCTGGAAGCGTCGTCGCAACGCTGGAGGACCGAGTATTAGGCACCAACTTTGCCAGCGGCTCACTTGCGCCAAGCACCATGGTCATGTGGGGAATAAGCGCTAAAACCGAATCAAAAGGCCAGTTGCTCTTCAACATAACTTGGACACCGCCAAGACCTGACGCACGCTATAGACTGGAGGCAGCCAGCGTCAAAGACGGCATATTCGTCGTAGTTTGCTTAGAGACCACTGAGAAATGGGCCTTCGACATCAATACTGGCAGGCAGCTTTGGGGTCCAACAGAGAAACAAGATTACAAGGATGCATGGTCTTATGCCTCAGGCTATTCGTGGGACTTCATATATAACGGTAAATATTACGCGCAAGGCACTGGCGGATCAGTGTACTGTTACGATGCGAAAACTGGCAAGCGCCTTTGGCAATATGACTTCGTAGACCGTTATCACGATTTCCTGTTTGGCAACAACTGGTTCATTTACAGCGCATTCATAGCCGATGGGAAACTCTATTTCAATTACGCAGAGCACTCTCCAGGCGATCCGAAGGAACGCGGCTCCCAAATGGTCTGCATTAACGCGGAGACCGGCGAAGAAATATGGCGTCTCAACTACTATGGCACTGTCTGGGGCGGGAAACCAGTCATCGGCGACAACATAATAGCCTGCTTGAACTCCTACGACTCACGTGTATACGCCATCGGCAAAGGCCCAAGCAAAACCACTGTTGAGGCTTCGCCTGAAATCGCAGTGCACGGCGGCAAAATCCTCGTAAAAGGCATGGTCACCGACATTTCACCAGGAACAGACGATATCGCCATTAAGAAGCGGTTCCCGAACGGCGTGCCCGCTGTGGCGGACGAGAGCATGAGTGCTTGGATGGAATACGTGTACATGCAGTTTGCTTGTCCGGCGAACGTGAAGGGCGTCGAAGTCATCATTGAAGTGCTTGATCCCAATTGCAACTATTATGAAGTTGCAAAGGCCACTACGGATGGCAGCGGCTTCTACAGCGCAACATTCGAACCGCCTGTTCCCGGCAAATACACCATCGTCGCCAGATTCGCAGGCTCCAAGTCCTACTGGCCTTCGCATGCCGAAACAGCCGTAGTCGTGGAAGAAGCGCCGCCTGCATCTCCAGAGCCAACACCAACGCCAGTATCGATAGCTGACATTTACTTAGTGCCTGGAATAATAGGCATTATCGTCACAATTGTAGTTGTCGGTGCAGTCATAATGCTAATGCTCAGAAAGCGGTAACCACGCAGCAAAAACAGCACGGCACTTAACTCTCCACCTTTTTATTTTCGCAAACAAACCATATGTAATCATATCTTCAGCGTTGAGGGTTTTTCTTGTTCCAGCGGGGTGTTGTTGCCGCTTTCCATTTCATCTCGAAATAGTCCTGCAGTAAATCCACTAACGCTGGATTATCTGAACGCAAAACCTCAATCTCCTGCAGATTAGACCCAAGCAAGCTAATTACGTGGACAATTTTCGCGTCAAATATGTCTATGCTTGCTTTAGGAATTGCCTGGGCGGATTTCACTTCAAAAGAGCCCTTCTCAGCCAAGCTTTGGATGGCCTGCGGCATCGCCTCGCCTTCGGGTATAACAGTGATAAATCGCATTTTTACACCTCTATCTAAGGCTTCACTTAAATACTCAAAGTCTCTGTCAACCAGCCTTAGGATAACCCTCCACTTTAGAATGCAATCTCTACTATGCCGAGTTCTCTGCAAATCCCTTATGTATTGGCGATCTACAGATTTCACTCCCAAGGTTAGGTAGTACCGTGCAATTTTTTGGTCTTGACTTTTTCGGCGGTAGTTTTTGAAGTTCTTTACAAATTGTTCTGCACGGGTTTGGATTTCCTTTTGTTTTTGGGCATTCAACTGTAGCAGGATCGCAACTGCCTCGCTAGGTGGTAGCGCCTTAAAGGCGGCGGGTGTTGCTACGATTTTCTGGAGCAGACCAAGCCTTTGCAGCTCAGGTATTGCGCGGTAGACCTCTGCTCGGCCTATCTGTAGTGTTTGCGCGATCTGTTTTGCTGTTGGTTGTTCCAACGTGACGGCGGTGAGGTACACTTCAGCCTGTCGGATAGTTAAACCCAGCTGGTTAAGTAAACTTACTCCTTCTTGGCTACTCATGGTTTTTTATCTATTCAGTTTACTTTCGAGTTTGTATAATTAACTTTTCCTTATGGCTGTCAAACTGCTAGTTCACAGTGAACTAGCACCCCTTTAAATTTTCGTAAAAGGGGATACTGCCATAAAAATAAAAGGAGAAAAAGAAATGAACAAAAACAAGATAATTACTGCGCTAACTACGTTTCTGGTGTTAACTTTTGCAATCACATTGCTTGCTTTGCCAATTGCTAACGCTGCAGACATTCCTACCTATGCCTTTATTAGTGTAGCACCAAACCCAGCAGGTGTTGGCCAGGCGGTTTCTGTCGTTTACTGGCTAGACAAAGTACCTCCAACAGCAAGTGGACCCTTGGGCGACAGGTGGCAAGGCTGGCAACTTGAAATAATAAAACCTGATGGAAGAATTGAAACAGTAGATCTAGGGCCCTCTGATGCTGCTGCATCAGGCTACTTAAGATATACGCCAGAGCAAACTGGAACATACTACTTTAAACTCAGTTTTCCAGGACAAAACATAACCGTAGGCAATACAGTGAACTATTACAAACCATCTGAAAGCGCAAAAATTGCATTAACAGTACAGAACGAACCAATAACTGCTATACCCTACAATCCTCTACCGACTGAATATTGGAGCAGACCAATATACGCTGAAAATCATGGTTGGAACCAGTTAGGAAGTAACTGGTTAGCAGGCGGCTCAGCTGGACCGCATGGGCCACGATGTTACGATGCTAATGGCAACTTTAATCCGTACGGCACGGCACCGAATGCGCCGCATATTATGTGGACCAGAGAAATAGCTTTTGGAGGAATAGTAGGCGAAGCAACAGAGGACATCAACTATTTCCCAGGAGAAACCTATGATCGCAAGTTTCAACCACCCATCATAATGAACGGGCGGCTATATTTCAACCAACGTTTAGGCGTTGATAAGTGGCAGGGACTCTACTGCCTTGATTTACAGACAGGTGAAGAAATATGGTTCAAGAATGGCACAACAGTAACTTTCGGACAGCTACTTAACTGGCAAACACCTAATGTACACGGTGTTATTCCATTTCTCTGGAGCGTTTCTGGGACAACCTACAAAATGTATGACGCCTTCACTGGTGACTGGTTACTTGATATAGCAAATGTGAGCTCGGGAACGATGCTTTATGGGCCGAACGGTGAATTTCTCATTTATAGGCTTGATGGATCAACTAATATGCTAACGCTATGGAACTCGTCCAAAGCTATAGACTCCTCCATGAGCGCTGTTTGGTACTTCAGACCAGTGGGACCAGTGATTGACGGCAACAAAGGCTATGAATGGAACGTATCAGTACCCGACATGCCAGGCAACCAAGCGATAGTAAGAATCAAAGATGGTGTACTCTATGCAAGAGCAACGTATACCGATGGTCCGCCTGGAGGAACAAAAGTGGGGGATGTAGCATACGACATCAGCTTTGAAAGCATTAAGAAGGACTCAACCGGAAAATACCCAACCTCAATTAACAACATGTGGGAACCAGTAAACCGCACATTTGAGGGCAGCATAACTAATGGTTTCATAGATAGCGATATACTGCCGGTATTTGTGAAAGAAACTATGGTTTGGTATGGCTTCAATGTTCGAACGGGCGCACAGGTTTGGGGACCTACAAAACCATACGAGAACGCTTGGGGCGTCTATCAATCATACGCTGATTGGCAATCCGCAAACGGCATTCTTTATGCAGCTGGTTACGATGGAACGATACACGCTTACAATATTACAACGGGCGAAAATATTTGGAATTGGCATACTGGCTCAAGCGGTCTAGAAACTGTCTATGGTCATTATGTGTTCAAGGACAGCGCCATTTCAATTTGTGATGGCAAAATATATGCTGTAAATAACGAACACTCGCCTTCTTCGCCGTTATACCGTGGTTCAAAGATGTATTGCATTGATGCTGTTACAGGCCAGATGCTGTGGAATATTTCTTTCTGGGGCTTGTTCCCGGTGATTGCTGATGGATATGCTGTTGCGTTTAACTACTATGATGGGCGGATCTATTGCTTTGGCAAGGGTCCAAGCAAAATAACAGTTGAAGCTCCATTAGTTGCAGTCACTAAAGGCCAAAGTGTTATTATCAGAGGAACTGTTACTGACATCGCATCAGGTGCAATACAAAAAGAGCAAGCAGCGCGTTTTCCAAACGGTTTGCCATGTGTCTCTGATGAGAGCATGAGCAGGTGGATGGAGTACGTTTATATGCAAAAGCCCAAGCCAGCGAACGTGAAAGGCGTAGAAGTTATTATTGAAGTGCACGATCCCAACAACAACTACTACGAAGTGGCTAGAGCGACAAGTGATGCAAGCGGCTTCTTCAAGGCGACGTTTGAGCCGCCTGTGCCTGGTGAGTACACTGTTATTGCCCGCTTTGCAGGCTCGGAAGCCTACTATGGTTCGTCTGCTGAAACAGCCATTTACGTCGAGGAGGCACCGCCTGCAACGCCAGAGGCTACGCCTGCGCCTCAAGCGCCAGTCGAAACCTACTTCGCCATCTCCAC
>JBNARN010000064.1:0-6531 GCA_049718365.1 Candidatus Bathyarchaeales archaeon | reverse complement strand
TTTCGTGCAAACAATGGGCGCAGCCAATGCAGTTCGCATCTTGGAAGTTTTCGACGAGCTAGCTGCATTGCCTGACCAAGCAATTAGGGATCTGCTTACAAGGTCAACGGTGAAGACAGGCCTCTTCAAGCGTCGCATGATTCATGTTGCACGGCGTTTTGGCGCCCTGAAGAAGTGGGCGGACTTCAGCAACGTGAGCCTCCAGAAGCTGATAACAAGTTTTGAGAACACACCAATATACGAAGAAGGCTTGAAAGAAGTTTTCACAAAAGACCTTGACGCAGACGGCCTAATCCAAGTTTTAAGCAAAATTCGCAGCCGAGAGATAACACTGCAGATTGTGGAAACAGGCGGAAACGCAACGCCCATAGCGC
The DNA here is from genome assembly GCA_049718365.1 of Candidatus Bathyarchaeales archaeon. GTDB lineage: Archaea > Thermoproteota > Bathyarchaeia > Bathyarchaeales > Bathycorpusculaceae > JAOAIV01. Next base: position 6,157 of record JBNARN010000064.1, on the reverse strand, counting down.
GCGTGGGCATTGAGCGGGTAAGCATGAAAACAGACCTGATACCGCCTGAACGGATGCGTGCTGTGCTCGTAGAGTCAGCTAAGGCGCGGTTGCTGAGTGAAACGGGCAACTTTGTGTGCACAAACTGCTGGGATTACATGGAAATGATACAAATCAAGAACTTGCCTGAAAAACCCAAATGCCCCCGTTGCGGCTCCCATGCAATTGGGCTTCTGAAAGTGGAGGAGGAAAAAGCGCTTCCTCTGATTGAGAAGAAAGGGCAGAAACTTGCGGCGGCTGAGGAAAAGCTGAAGGTGCAGGCGCTAGAGACAGCAGAATTATTGGCTAAGTATGGTAAAGCGGCTGCGGTGGCGCTGAGCGCACGCAAGATTCGCCCAGCAGATGCGGCAAGCGTGCTTGAAAAGGAGCCTAAGCTTACCGATAGATTTTTTGAGCTGGTTCTTGAAGCCGAACGCAAGGCGCTAAGCAAGCGATTTAGGTAGACGGCGGCTTCTGCTGAAGGCTTTATCTTGCTCAAGTGCTAAATGGTTGAAAAAACTATAGCCGCGAACAACAACTATTTAAGTGAAAGATGGCTTATTTTGCGTAAAGCGTTTGCAGCAAATTTAGGAGACCTTTAAGGTGGAAATAAGCAGGAAAAAACTGCGAGCTGAAGTTCTTGAACGCATAAAATACATTAAAACATGCGTTATGGCACGGGAGTTATGTCTTATAGTGCGTACAAACCGCGCTGTGCTGGAGCCTAAGGATGTGCAGGAAATCTGCAGTTACATATCAGGCCTATGCAGAGAAGAGGGATGCATGGAACCAAGTGAACTCTGCCGCAAAGCCGCAGAAGCCGTGGGCTCAAAGGATGAAGAGAAATACTTGGAACTGTGCGCTCAAAGCTGCGTGAAATGCGGCGAAGCTAAAAGGCCAACGCCGAAGAAAGAAACCTATGTGGCATAAACGGATGCGTAAACTCTTTAAGGTTAAAAATTCACTCTTTTAAAATTAAGCGGAGAAATGGAGAAAAATGTTTATTGCACCTTTCGTTCCAACACCTCTTCCAGTCATTGAGTACATGCTCAAATTAGCTGATCTACGGGCTGGCGAAGTTCTATTCGACCTTGGCGCGGGTGATGGCCGAACAGTTATAATGGCAGCTAAATCCTTTGGCGCTCGGGCTGTAGGCGTCGAGTTAAGAGAAGATTTGGCTAAAAAAGCGCTCAGCACAATCCACGAGAATGGTCTCACAGACAGGGTTACGATAGTTAATGGCGACATGTTCAATGTGAATTTGAGCTCTGCAGACGTGGTCTTTCTATACTTAACGACGAGTGCAAACGAGAAAATTAGGCCAAAGCTGGAAAATGAGCTTAAAAAGGGTGCGCGTGTGATTTCCCATGACTATGAAATTGTGGGCTGGAAACCGTTAAAAGTTGAGAATTTCTGCGAAAACCCGAAATTAGGTTACCCTTCACACACGATCTATCTATACCAAAAAACATAGCCGCCACTAGATTTCCGCAAAAAAGATTTTTAATTTATGCGTATTCTATTTTTGCCCGTGTTCCTGAATGCAGTTTGTTCCATGGCAAAACATTGCAGATTGGAGATGCATAGCATGCGGCTATTGCTGCAAACTATATAGCGTGGTTTTGAACTTTCCAGAATGGCTTAGAATCGTCAAGACGTTTGGCGTTGAGAAAACAGTTGCGGGCATAAACAGGTTATACATCAAAAGAGCAAGCGACGGTTCCTGCACATTCCTATGCAATTTTGGGAACACATACTACTGTGGCTTACAAAACATGAAGCCTATCGCATGCAAGCTATGGCCCTTTAAAATTTTGAAGGAACCAAAGTATGGGCAAGCACGTCAAGCAGCATTTGACTATAACGGAATAAAGCTGTTCATCTACGCGGACACAATGTGCACGGGACTTAGGTATGGAAACCCAACATGGGAGTTCAACCATCTAACCTTAAGAGAGTTCATAGAACTCGCTGTAGGAACTCGCCAAAGGCAATCTAAAACGACCAGCAATTTGACTTTCATACCACATTTTCAAGCGCAACGGTTCAGCTTCCCTTAAAGCAGCCGGCACCACGCAAATTTACGTCTATTCTGGCATGGCCGCTAAGCCAGAAAGCAGCCGGCGCGCTTCTCACATTTCTTTATAACTTAAAGTGTTATAGGCTGAACTGACCAGGGCAACAATGCTTTCAATGTAAAAGCGCGCATTACAGGAAAAACTTGAGGCCTAAACAAGGTTTTAGCAACCAGAGCCGATGCAGGATACACGTGGTTACACAGTAATTCTCAGCGTAAAAGCCCATTAAGTTAATATAGTTTTCACAGAACTAATAACCACAATAAACATGGAGGCAGAGGCGATTGTACGGTTACGCTGGTCGAATCCTTTATGTTGATTTAAACACGGGGAAAACCCATGTTGAAAAGTTAAGTGAAGATTACGCGAAAAAATACATAGGCGGAATCGGCTTAGGCATGCGTTTATGGCTAGACAACTCCAAGGCAGGAGTTGACCCATTCAGCCCAGACAACCCGCTTGTTTTGGCGCTTGGCCCAATCTCAGGCACCATGTTTCCCACAGCAGGAAACGGGCATGCCTTCGTAGCTAAGTCCCCAGCCACATTCGGCATCGGCGAAGCAGTTGCCCACGGCACATTTGGCGCAGAACTGAAACGGGCAGGGTATGATGCGGTGATTATTAAGGGTAAGTCGGAAAAACCCGTTTACCTATGGATAGACGACGATTCAGTCCAGTTGCTGGATGCTTCGCACCTCATGGGCAAGTCGCCTGCTGAAACTGAAGACGCAATAAAAGACGAATTAGGCGACTACTACATACGTGTTGCAGCCATAGGATTGGCGGGAGAAAAACTCTCACGGATAGCCTGCATAATGAACGAGAAGACACGTGCGGCTGGGCGAACAGGCTTAGGCGCTGTGATGGGTTCCAAAAACCTCAAAGCCATAGCCGTGCGAGGCACACGCGATATAGTTCCAGCTAAGCCCGAAGAGTTCATGGAGATGGTTAAAGAATTCCATGAGCGAATGAAAGGGCCTGCCACGCAAAAGTATCGCACACTTGGCACGCCAGAAAATGTGCTGGTTCACAACGCATTGCACTGCATGCCAACACGCAATTATAACAATGCTCATTTTGAAAATGCCGAGAAAGTAAGCGGAGAGGCATTGAACGAGAAGTTTGTGGCGAAAATTATAGGCTGCAGCTCCTGCGCCATGCGCTGCGAACATGAAGTTGTGGTTCCTGAAGGCCCCTACAAAGGCACTATGACGAGGATGGAGTATGAAACATTGTGGGCTATGGGACCCTACTGCGGAATCGACAAGCTGGATGCCATCATAAAAGGCATGGAAATCTGCAACTACTACGGCATGGACGCAATCAGCGCCGGCGTCATCGTGGCTTTTGCCATGGACTGCTACGAAAAGGGCATACTGTCAAAAGCCGACCTCAACGGGATAGAGGCTAATTTCGGCAATGCAGATGCACTTCTGCAGCTTCTTGAGAAAATGGGCAAACGGGAAGGAATAGGCGACATACTCGCAGAGGGCGTTAGAATTGCGGCGCAGAAAATAGGCAAAGGCGCTGAAAAGCTTGCACAGCACATCAAAGGCTTGGAGGTCACAGGCTACGACTTGCGTTGCCTCAAGACCGCGGCTTTGGGCTTCGCGGTTTCGTTCCGAGGAGCAGACCACAACAGGCACGGCGCGTATGCTTTCGATGTGAAGGGCAAGGTTGACCGCTTAAAAGCGGAAAAGGGCAGAGGAAAAATGGTCAGAGACATGGAAGACGTGTACGCGCTTATCGACTCATTCATAGTCTGCAAGTTTTCGCGTGGCACATACTATAAGGAACTGCAGGATATGGCGAAGCTTTACAGTTTGGTAACGGGCATTGAAATGACTGCTGAAGAGCTGAAGAAATCGGGCGAGAGAATTAACACGATAGCTCGGGTAATAAACGTTCGAGAAGGCTTAAGCAGAAAAGATGACACTTTGCCATGGAAAGTCATGAACATGCCGATACCTGATGATGGCCCAGTGAAAGGCGCGGTGGTAACACAGGCGGAACTTGACTTGCTTTTGGATGATTACTACGAGTCTCGCGGTTGGACGCTGGAAGGTGTTCCCAAAGTGGCGAAGCTGAAAGAGCTTGCCATGGATGACTTGGTGAGCATAGTTGAAGACAAGCAGGAGGCCTAAGCGAAAATGGTAAAGATTCATGAGCGCAAATTCGTTTCAGCTGATCCAGAAAAATGCGTTGGCTGCCAAATCTGCGAATACATTTGCTCTTGGACAAAAGAAAAGGCATTTAATCCATTAAAATCGCGCATTCGCGTAGTCAGAGTGAACCAACTCGCAAATATGGCGGTTACGTGCCGACGTTGCGAGGACCCCCCATGCGTGGCTGCTTGCCCACGTGACGCGCTCACGCAGTCGGAAGAAACAGGCACAATAATGATAGATATGGACAAGTGCAACGGCTGCGGCTGGTGCATTGAAGCATGCGATTACGGCGCAATAATGCTGCATCCTGAAACCAAGGTTGTTCACGTTTGCGATTTGTGCAAGGATCAAGGCGAGCCTCAGTGCATAAAGTGGTGCCCTGAAGAAGCCTTAATGCTGGTCACAAGCGATGTGCTGGCGCAGAAAGCAAGAATCAGTGCTGTGAAGAAGCTTTTCCAAGAAGCAAAGAAAAGTAAACCATAACCAACCCCTCTTTTCACTTTTTGTTATCTTACTACCCGCTTTGGCATGAGGCGGAACTTACCCGCTATATATGGCTTGAACTGATAGTATATTGAAAAAGTGCATTAGCCACTCAATGTGAAAGATGCAATTGCTTATTAGGGTATAGTCAACAACTGACTTGTTAGAAACAAGTTTAGGCTAAGAATAACTCAAGCAGTATTTTTGCGATTTCTTCTGCGGTTGCTTGCACTGTTGGTGTTAAACCTTCACCAAACTCTGTGTTTTCCGGCTCAATTAGCAACAGCGCAATTTTCGCCGCCGTCATTTTTTCTATGTACTCGCAGAAAATGCGCAACGGCAACACATGCGTGGTTACGGCGGGAAAAGCTGCAACATGCTCAGGAAAAACAAGGCGGGCTTCCCCTGGCTGGAGCCCGAGAAATGCTGCGTCAATGAGAAGCACGTGGCTTGGTTCGAAATCAACTATGTCTTGTATGAAGCTTTCAGGGACTGTTTCACACTCGATTAAACATACATTCGCCGGCGTCTTGCCTTTAAGGTCTTGGATAATTTTCATGCCTACGAAGTCGTCTCTGCGAATTGGATTTCCAATCCCCGCCACCACCACTTTATTCGCAGAGGAAAACCACTCGCGTAGGACATCACGGATGGGATAGGCGTCTTTAGCCAAATTGAAACTCCAGCTAAAAACTAGAGGAGGAAAAAAGAAATAAAAAAAGGTTTAGCGCTGAATGGTCTGTATAAGCTGCTTTTGGCTGTCATAAACCTCTATAGTCAGAGGCATCTGCCCAACTGCGTAGTGCGTTGCGCATGCAAAGCATGGATCGTAGGCTCTGAACGCCATCTCCACCTTGTTCAGCACGCCATCGTCAATCTTGCCGTTGCGAATCAAGCCTTTAGCAGCATCGCGTATGGATATGCAGATTGCAGGGTAATTATTCGTTGTCGCTACAATCATGTTCACATCTTTGACCAATGCGTCTTTATCAAGCACGTAGTGATGGTACAGCGTGCCCCGTGCGGCTTCAACCACGCCAACGCCCTCTCCTGGCTCGCCAGGCTTATTGCGTACGTTCGTGCTCGTGATTTCAGGGTCTCTCGCCAACTCAACTGCGCGCTCAGCCGCATAAAGCAACTCAATCAAACGCGCCCAGTGGAATGCTAAAGTGCCATGCACCGGCTTGCCGCCCAAAGTCTTGTACATTACTTCATACTCGGCCTGCGCAAGCGGTGTAGCCATGCCGTCAGCCGCGTTCAATCGTCCAAGCGGGCCTACGCGGTAAATGCCGCTGTCAGCGCCGTATACCAAGCCTTTCCATCCGACTTTCTTCAGGAACGGAAACTTGGAGTAGCTCCATGGCTCCACGTGCTCGCCGATGTGCTTGAGGTAATCTTTGGGCTCGAACT
>JBNARN010000063.1:0-6563 GCA_049718365.1 Candidatus Bathyarchaeales archaeon | reverse complement strand
TTACACTGACACGTGGATTGACATGGAATACTTCACTGACCCGAAGTTCGCCGCTGAGAAGGAGAAGCGCATGAAGCAGATGATGCCGTATCAGGTTAACAGGGCGCTGATGAAGGGAAGCAGCGCGTACATTATGCATGACATGCCCATACATAGGGGCTACGAGATAAGCGCCGACATCATCGAAGACAAGCGCTCAGTAATCTATGAGCAGGCAGAAAACAGGCTGTACTCGGCAAAGGCCATACTGCTAAAACTGCTATGTGTTTAAGCGCGCGGCAAAATAGGCACATTCTCTACATAAGCCACCAATTCTTTCCTTGGCGCATCATATTGAGTGGGCTAGGTTAAATTAGTGCCAAAAAAGATTGGTGAACAGCGCGGTTTTCTGGTGCATCGGAAGTGCGGATTTTGGTTGAATATTGAAATACTGTTAAATAGGTAAAGCATTACACTTGTGAGTCTCTTAGAAGAGGAGTTATAACTTGAGCTGCCCAAAATGTGGTAAGAAGATTCTTGATGAAGACAGCATCTATTGCGCGTACTGTGGCGTTCCTTTTGACTCAGAGAACACCGTTCCTCTTTATTCAGAAAGCAAAGGCGCAGGCATAGTTGCGTCAAGTATTCTGTCAATAGTTGCTGCTGCTTTTTCCAGCGCAGCCGCTGCCATTGGCTTCAACAATTACCAAACGTACATTGCCTACTACTCGCAATATAACTATGATACCTCTGTATTTTTGGGATTTTTGCTGTTTGGAATATTTGCGCTTGTTGCGTCAATATTCGGCTTTGCGGCTGGAATACTGTCGCTTGCAGGAAAACGCTTTAAAATTGCTGTTCTTGGCCCAGCTCTTTTGGCGGTTTCAGCACTATTCACTCTTGTAATAATTTGGCGATACGGATACGGGTATGGAGAATACATAATGCTTACAGCATTTCCCACACTTGCGCTTTCCCTGCTGAGCATATATTTCTTACTTGAATCAAAGTCAGCTTTCGCAGAATATGCAACTAGCGCTGAACCGTCCGATGAACAGTCTGAAAACAGATAGCGCGCTTATCGGCGATAAAAGTCATTATAAGCCAAGCTGAAACATCTTTCACCCACAAATTTTTATTGACCACCTTTCCTGCATGTAACCTAAAATGGCTGATTGGAGCAAAATTTAGTTTATTAACAAAAAATAGCTATAAAAAAGCGTGGAAAACAAATAGGCTAAAGTTCTCACGTTAAAAAGGGAAAATAAAAGCAGTTTGTAAAGGCCTACTTTAGTATCATTTTTACGAATTTTTCTGGGTTAAACAGCTCCAAATCCTTATATGTCTGTCCCACGCCGATGAAAAGTATGGGCTTCTGCGTCACGTATGTGACACTTAGGGCTGAGCCGCCCTTCACGTCCGCATCCACCTTCGTCAGTATCGTCGCGTCTATGCCTATGGCTTTGTGGAATTCTTCAGCCTGCATAACTGCGTCGTTGCCAATCAGCGAGTCCACCGTCAGTATCGTCAGGTCAGGCGAAACCACGCGCTTCACCTTCGCCAGCTCGTTCATCAAGTTCTGGTTGGTCTGCATCCGCCCAGCCGTGTCAATCAGCACGACGTTTATTCCATGCGCCTTCGCGTGACTTATGGCGTCGTATGCGACCGCGGCGGGGTCTGCGCCGTACTTGTGCTTTATGATACGCATGCCAAGGCGTTTAGCGTGCTCTTCAAGCTGTTCAATGGAGCCGGCGCGGTAGGTGTCGCTGCCTGCGAGCACCACGGAATAACCTTTCTCGCGGAGGAAGAGGGCGACTTTGGCAATGGTGGTTGTCTTGCCTGTGCCGTTTATTCCTACGAAAAGCAGCACCAGCGGCTCGCCTTTCTTGCGTTTCTCCTCCGCCTTCTTCAACAGGTCGATTTTGTTGTTTGTGAGCATAACTTCGAGGAGGACTTGCCTTAGGTTTTCTTCCACGATTTTTTTGCGGTCTTCCATGCGCTTGACTTGCATGCCCTCTAAGCGCTTTTGCAGCTCGTCGCAGATGCGGTCAGCCACTGGAAAAGCCACGTCGTTTTCGGCAAGGGTCATTTTAAAATCCATGAGTATGGGGCTTAAGTTTTCAGCCTTAAGCTCGGTTGTGGTGACCTTGGTTACGAGAGTTTTAAAGCCTGACTTAAGCCGGTCAAACATCGCGTCAAGTTTTCCCTTCTCTCAGCTTGGCGAGTAAACTTTCAGCGCGGTTTCTGTCTGTGTTGATTCGTTCGGCGACTTGCGCAAACTGCTGCTGCACCGCATTCAGCGTCTTCTCCATCTCCTCTAGGCGCTCCTTAACCATGTCTTTTGCTTCCTGCAGCGTTTTCTCAACGGATACGCCTGCGCCGATTCCTACGACAACCTTGTCAGGCGCCGCCAACTTCGCTTTCAAGTAGGAGCCGCCGCCTATTGGGACAAGAAGCTCCGTGTTCTCTTTCTCTTTTTCTACACTCTCCAAAGTCATTTGTGCATAAGACAAATCCGTCATAGCCGCAGTTATCATGCTAATCCGCTGCTGTAGCGTCTCGGCGGTCTGCTCTAAAAGGCGCATTTCTATGCTGAGCCTGCGAAGCTCCTCTTCCTCTGCGCTTATTTTTGCCAAGCCTATTCCCCAGCCACAATCTTCTTCAAAACGGGATTTCTGATTTCTTCAGTCGGTACTTCCGCAACGCTCAATATCTTAACATGATGCCGCTTAACGCGGTGTTTGCTGCCGATTTCCGCGTAAACTTTCTCAACGGCATGCTCAGATTTAGCCGCTAACACTTCTTTCGCGAAGGGAGTCTTCAAATTTGGCTTGTTAATCTCGCCAGTTACTCTGAAAACTTTCATTGCACATCATCTTCCTGCACAACATCCAATGCATTCCCAATTATAAACATCTCGGGTCCAGTAGTCAAAGAACCAGCCACTGCAGCGTGACTATTAGCTATTAAGCCAGTGCCAACATAGGGTATGCCGCAGTTGATTGTGCCCACGTCCACGGGAACTTTAAAGACGCTTTCTAAAACCTTCTTTTCCTCTTCGCTTAGCAGTGGATGCGCAAGGACGCCCTTATTGGTTGCCACCGCCAGCGACCCGACGTAGGGCAAGCCGGCAATCTCGGCTGGAACAGCATCTACGCCTAAGGTTTCGGAAATTTTGCTTATTTCATGCTCCTTGAAGCGGGGGTCGACAACCGCTCCGTGGTCGTTGGCTAGCACCAGATTGCCGTAGGCTGTCTTTTTTGTCTCCATAATTGTGATGTTGCCTTCAAAAGACGATTTGATGGCGGCGAATTCTTCTTCCTTGATTGAGTGGGGCAGGAGAATGCCGTTCGAGTTTGCACAAGCTAATGCGCCAACCAGCACGGAACCAGCAAGGGAAGTGTGAACAAGCTTCACTTTCAACCATTCCGCTGTTCGCTGCGCCTTTTTCAACGGCACAGCCTTGGGAATTATGACGATTTTATCGTTTGCAAGTGAGTAAACGCCTATACTTGCGCTTCCAGCTATGCTTGTCAGGTAAACGGCCAAGGATTATTCGCCCTCAGCCAAATAAAGAGTAACATTACCATCCTTGTCTTTAGCTGCACGTACCCGAATCTTTCTCGGAGGCTTCTCTATGCCTCTACTCCAAACTTTCTCGTTAACCTCATTGCTTATTACAAGCTTGGGCAGTTCTTCCTTTTCCTCTTCAGCTTCAACGGGTATCTCCAGCTTCATGTGCTTAATGATGAACTCCCGAATTAGCTGCATAGCCCGCGGCGCTCTTTTCTTAGGTGGCCTTGCCAAGGCTTTAACGAGCGGAATCGTGTAGATGCGCTCCTCAACTATTTCTTCGCCTTCTTCCTTCTTTTTCCGCGGCGCAACCTTCTCCTCTTCCTCTGCTGCGGCTTCTTCCGCAGCTTCAGCCGTTTCCTCTACTGATTCTTCTTCCAAAATTTCTTTGATTTCATCCACAGTCTTCTCTTCGCTTACGCTTGCGTCCGCTTCTTCGTTGACTTTTGCAGCTTGAGACGCTTTTTCTTCCGCTTTAGCTTCTTTCACCATAGGTTACCACTACTCCTATGCTTTTATTTTCCGTGTTCTCCAATTTCTTCTTCGCTTAGGATTTGTCCTAACCTTCCCGTCGGTGCGCATAATTACCCATGTTGGAACGGCCTTTTTCTGCTTATTAGCTTTAGCCAACCTGCGTTTTTTAGCTAGAGGTTTAGTTCGCGCCATACTCATACCCTTCTAATTGTTGTCTCTCGCTTTCGCGATTGAAGCTGAATTAATATTTGCTTTAGTTGCGCATCTGACAACGGTATGGGTAACTTACCCACCTGTGCCAGCTGTATCAACTGAAGCTCTAGTTGCTCAGCGAACTCGGGCTTAACCATCTTCAGGTTAGTCAGCCTTTGCCGCGCTTCAGGCGAAAGAATCTGCCGCAGTAAAGCTTGCTTTTGCGCTTCTAACTGCTGCTCTACTTGCGCTTGCCTCTGCTCCTCATTTAGCTTTTGCTGCAGCGCCAAAAGTTTTCTTCTGCGGATCGCCTCAAGCTCTTCATCCGACATCCTTAGTCGCCTTTATACTTCCTAAGCTCAGGAAGCGTTTTCGCTAACTCTTTATGCAAATCAGCAGCTATCTCCTGAAGAAGCTTCCGCCCCTTCGGAGTGAGGATTCTACCCTTAGGTCGCGTGGTTTGCACTAGCCCTGCTGCTTCGAGTTGCTGAAGGATTTTTCTAATGTTGCTTCCGCCAGCTTTCACCACATGCTCGGGTTTGACGCCGAAGTCTTTTCTTCCACCGTAGGCAGAGCGCAGTTTTTCCAGCCCTACAGGGCCGTGAACATAAATTTTACGCAGTATAGAAGCGCTAATTTTTCCTTGCAGTAAAATCATTAAGCCTAATATAAATATTCTCTGGAAGCAAGCACGTTCTAAAAAGAAATATCCCTAATTGCCGATGAAACACAAACCCGATTTGCAATCAGTCAATCGGGAAAACATAAAAGCAACAGCATGACAATTTGGAGATACAAGGGTGATTAAGTATGAAACCAAAAATCACTAAAGCCACTGAAAAAGAGCGGCAGGAAGCCAAAAACTGGCCTACTTGGGAAAAAGAAGAATCCACGTTTCCATGGGAATATGATGAGCAGGAAAAATGCTTAATTCTAGAGGGAAAAGCCGTGGTGCATACGCCTGAGGGAAAATTCGAGTTCGGCGCAGGCGACTACGTAGTGTTCCCAAAAGGGCTCAAGTGCACGTGGGAAATTAAGCAGAAAATCAGAAAACACTACAATTTTGGCTAATAACACCCTTTTTATGGGAAAACGCTTTTAACAGGCGCAGTTCAAGCACAGTAAGCACTTCCAAACGTTTTAGCAACCTTTTTAGGCCGCGTTCATTATCATATCGAAAGGAAGACGAATAAATTTGGATAATAAAAAATCAAGGAAAAAGCCCGCTTTTTCTGATGCAGAATTAGTTGCATATTGCGGCATCAACTGCAAAGATTGCAAAGCCCGCTCAGAGCAGCGACTACAACTGGCAAAGTTGTTCAAAGAATCGCTGCAAGAGTTACCGCTAGACATTTTCAGAGAAACGTTCCCAGCTTTCAAGAACATTGACCAAGTCATGGAGTTCCTGGAGTTTCTACCTCAACTGGGAGGCATGCAAACGTGCTGCACATCAACAAGCGAACCATGCGGGGACCCAAACTGCGAAATTAGAGCATGCGTAAAAAATAGCGGATACAGAACTTGCGCCGAATGCGCAGCGTATAGAAACTGCGCGAGACTTGATTTTCTCAAACCGCATCACCCGACCTTGCTGGCGGATCTCGACTTCATCGAAAAGAATGGATTCAACCAATACGTAACGGAAATAATCGCAAAGCAAAAGGTAAAGCCCATAATTATCGAGTAAACTTTAGCCTGCTGCTCGCCGCTTCAAGCTAGGAAACTGCAGGATCCAAGCCACCATTTGCCTTATCCGAATATAGCAGACGTTTATTTTAGACCTAAAAAGTAAAATCGCCGCTTTCCTATTGGCAAACAAGAGTTTTCAGATGGCTTTCCATGATTTTAATATACTACTGACTCCAAAATAACCCAGACAAAAATAGTAGAGAATCAAAATGAACAAAAGTGTCAACGCGCTTTCAGCATGGTTGAAAATTAAAATTGACAAATGGAGATTAGCCTTCCTAGTTTTCGCAGTTGTTTACGCCGTTCTTATCACGCTTAACCTGTCAGCCATGGCTATTCAATGGGATGAAATCACGCATCTAAACGGCGGCTTACGCCTTCTACGCGGACTTTTCCAGGAGTATTTTGCCTATAACGCGTTTTATCCGCCAATGTACGATGCAGTAACAGCAGTTTTCTTCGGCGTGCTCGGCGTAAGCGTTTTTGCAGGCAGATTTGTCTCAGTAGTCTTCGCGTTTCTTTCGCTTCTTATAGTGTATAAAACCGCAGACAGACTGTTCGGCGCGAAAATTGCGCTTTTGTCCAGCATTCTGCTTGGCGTGATGCCCGGGTTTGTTTGGCTTTCGCGGATAGCAATGATAGAAACCATGCTTGTA
>JBNARN010000062.1:0-6747 GCA_049718365.1 Candidatus Bathyarchaeales archaeon | reverse complement strand
ACGGTAGGCGGCACCGTGGCGTTTTATTCGCCGGTAGGCGCCAAAATAAGTGAAATACTGTTTCATTCTAAACCGTGGACTGCCCAGCGTCAAAAAGAGGCAGAGAAGAAGGCGAGAACGTGGATTGCAACTGGAGTAATTTTGGTGCTTGCCTCCTTTGTTATATCCGCGTTTTAGAAGCCTAAAAACGCTGTTTTAGGTAATAGCAGTAAAATGTTTTTGTTGAAAAACCAAAAAAAGTAAAAAGGGGAAGTAAAGTTTGTTTGCTAATGCTTCCTTTTAAGCATCACTACAGCGACCACTGCGATTATCACTACAACAACTACGACAGCTATGTACAGGCCGTACTGCTGCAGGAAATCGCCTGCAGGCGGCGGTACTCCTGTTTCGTAGCCAGCCGCAGCTAACAGCGATTTTGCCAATTCAACGTTATATTCGTAGGGCTTTAGTGACGTGTCAAATCCAGCAGTCAAGGTTGTGATGGGTGTTGTTACACCTGGGGTTCCATAGCCATTTAGGATAGTGTTGATTATGTCCTGTCTTGGTATTAAGTGACTGATTGCCTGTCTAACGTAACGCGCAGCTTCAGCAGCTCTTGTCGGGTCTTTCTTGCCGAGCGGCGTGTCAACGCCTGTTCCGAAAACTGGATGGCGCATGTTAAAGCCAAGTTCCTGCACGCCGAAAGCGTCGTATGCAGCGTAGTCACCCCATGGCTTCTCGATACTTGCAAGCTTCGTTTCTAAGTGATATTGGGAATCTAATACGTCAACCGCGCCTGACTTGAGCGCCGAGAGTGCTGCATCAGAAGATTCTATACATTGTACGTAGAATGTTTCTATCTTGAATGTTCCAGCTGCTTCTAGCGCGGCCTTGTTCCAGTAGTTAGGATTTTTCGTCATTATGTTGGCGGTGGTTGTAGGGTCATACGCTGCGTAAACGTATGGTCCGGTTCCTATCGGACCATAAGCTGTGTAAGAACCGACAGTGTAACTGCCGGATGCCGTATTGAATGGATGAGAAGCCCACTGTGACGGCGGGACCTTTTCTAGCACATGCTTTGGAATTATATAGGAACTCAATATGGTTTCAACGAAATATGCATAAGGCTTTGGAAGCCTAAACACGACAGTATAGTCGTCAACGACTTCGATGTTATCTGGGCTACCTAGGATTTCTTCCACGAAGGCGCCTGTTGGCGAGGCAATTTCTGGATTCATGGCTGAAGCAAACGTGAATTTAACGTCGTCAGCGGTAAATTCGACGCCGTCATGCCATTTCACACCCTGTCTGAGATGCACGGTCCATGTCTTCTGGTCAGAGGCGACTTCCCAGCTTGTCGCGAGCGCAGGAACCATTTCCATGTTGATTAAATCCCATCTTTCTGCAAGGCTGTCGAAAATGTTATCGTAGACTGTTAAGTCATAGTAGGAAGTAGTTAATAGTGGGTTCAGGCCTTCTTCTGGCGCTGGTCCTGTTTGTGCCAAAACTATGGTGGTTTGGGTGCTGCCAGCGGCTAATTTCCAGTTCTTAACTCTGGGCCAAGCGGGATAGTGATATGCTAAGAAGGGCTCTTTCTGGAGGGCTGTTGGGTCGAAGGCCACAACTTCCCTTGTGTATAGTATGGTGGCTGATGGTACTTCTTCGTATGCCAGTTTTTGCCATTGCTTTACATATTCGAGGCGTTTGTTTTGGTCAACTGTCTCCTTGATTAGTCGGCATAACCTGTCGTTCTCGGCGTTATTCCAGAGGTAGTAGTTTTGTCCTGATGGTGGGAACTGGCTGCTGTCGTAAAGCCCAAATGGGTCGGGGTCTATGCCCATTGCGTAGCCAATGAACAGCGCATCAAAGCCACCCTCGTCGTAGGTCTTACCTACCATATCCGCTGGGGGTGTAAGGGCTCTGTCGTAAACAGTTCCCCAGTCTAGCTCAACCCTGACTGCATCAATTCCAACAGCATCTAAGCTATTTTCTATTATTTGTGCCCATTGTTTTCTTGCGGGGTTTGCACCGGGAACTATTAGCGTGATTTTAAAGTAAGGTTGACCTTGGCTCTGCACGAATGTGATGCATGGTAACGCGAACAGACTTAGGAGCAGCAACGAGCATAATGTCAGTGTTTTTGTTTTAGAGAGCAATTCTCCTATTCCTCCTCCGAGAAATCTTTTATATTTCGTTTCGCTTTATAACATTTACCATAAGATTACCAATTAATAACTAAAAATTTAATTTATAATTCAATTGATTCTAGTAAGCAAAAATGCTGCATTTTTCAAAAAACTTTTATAAGTTACGAGTTACAAATCGGAGGGGGAGAAGCTTGCCTATCAACACCAAAGGTTTTCGCGCAATTCGCTTCAAAATTCAGCAAATTGCTAAAAGCTCAATGACGAAATATGTTCTTAGACGACTTTTGTATTTGATACCTCTCTTTTTCGGAATTCTAATTATAGTATTTGTCGCTACTCGAATGGCAGGCGACCCTGTTAAGCTGATGACTGGCCTTAACCCGCGGATAACAGCCGAAGCCAGAGAACGCTTAACGCAGTATTATGGACTTGACCAGCCATTATATTACCAGTTCTTAAAGTTCGTGTGGGAAATGCTGCAAGGCAACCTAGGAAACTCTTTTGCCTTAAGAGGCGGCACGGCTGTAACTACGCTGGTCGGCGATTATGCGTGGGAAACAATAAAACTTCAACTTACAGCACTTTCCTTTTCGCTTCTAATCGCTATCCCAATTGGCATACTTTCAGCACGCAAGCAATACTCAAAATTAGACGTGACAGTCACAACAACCTCCCTCGTGGGAACATGCATACCCATCTTCTACATGGGCATAGTAGCCATACTTATTTTCTCTTACTTTCTAGGCTGGTTCCCCTACGGCGCAGCACACTCACTTGACCCAAGCCGCTACCCATTCGGCAGCTATTTACTAGACGAACTGTGGCATTTGTTCCTTCCCGCTGTTGTCTTGACGTTTGCAGAGCTTGCGCCAGTTGTGCTTCTGGTGCGGTCAAGCATGCTTGAAGTTTTACGGCAAGACTACATACTTGCAGCAAGAGCAAGCGGCCTAAGCGAACGAACAGTAATATACAAGCATGCACTTCGCAACGCGCTGATTCCAGTTGTAACCTATGTTGGGCTCTATTTCGGCGGCATGCTCGCCGGAGCACCAATCACTGAAAAAGTTTTCAATTGGCCTGGTGTAGGCCGCTTATATGTTGATGCAATAAGCAAGCTTGATTTCCCCGTGATAACGGGAATTACCGTGTTTGTAACTTTGATGGTTCTAATTGCCAACTTAATAACAGACATAACTTACGCGTACATCGACCCAAGAATTAGAATTGAATAACAATTCAAGGAGAATAGAAATGACAGACGTAATGAAAGAGAAACTGTTGGAGACGCTTGAGAAAAGAAGAACTGACGGCGTAAGCCAATGGAGCATTGCATGGCGACGATTTAAAAAGAATAAGGCTGCGCTAGCAGGCCTCATAATCGTCGGCGCCATCATATTCATAGCCATATTCAGCCCAATAATTGCGCGTTATCCGCTGAACTATCTTGCAAGCTTCAATGAAGAAGGCAAAATCAGAGTGCCGCCCTCTTCCAAATACTGGTTCGGTACAGACTACATCGGCCGCGACGTATTCAGCCAAATCGTCTACGGCGCAGGCAACGTCTTATACGTGGGATTCGGTGCCGCAGCAATAGCTATGTCCCTTGCAATTGTAATAGGCATCACTTCAGGATACCTTGGCGGACTCGTGGATAATATTTTGATGCGGATAACAGAAATCTTCTTGGTTATTCCGTTCCTCTTGATTCTGCTTGTCTTTTTACGAGTCGCCATGACCATAGCGCCGTCAGGTGTTGGTGGTCTCACCACGGTAACCCTCATGATAGGGCTGTTTTCATGGGCTTCAAACGCGCGTATCATCCGCGGGGAAGTGCTTCGAGTGAAACAGAATGAGTATATTGAAGCCGCGGTGGCGCTGGGCGCCAGCAAATGGAGGATAATGTTTCGGCATGTTCTACCTAACGTTTTACACGTCATAATCGTCTTGACTACGCTTCAGATAGCGACTGCAATTTTGGTTGAAGCAGGAGTCAGTTTCCTCGGATTCGGCGACCCAAATAGCGTTACATGGGGGCAGCAACTTCAAGGAGCAAGCGAAGCGGTAAAAGAAGCCTGGTGGGAAGGAATCTTCCCTGGAATGTTCATCACACTGCTGGTTCTCGGCTTTAACCTGCTTGGAAATGGCTTACGAGACGCGTTGGATCCGCGTCTTAGGGAATAGAAATGGAGGAGCAAAGCATGGCGCCAAAGGAAATATTAAAAATTGAAAATCTGACAACCTACTTCTACACTTGGGCGGGAGTAGTCAAAGCTGTTGATGACGTAAGCATAGACGTCAGAGAAGGCGAAACCTTAGGATTAGTAGGCGAGTCAGGTTCTGGAAAATCCGTGACCGCCCTATCCATCCTCAGAATAGTGCCTAGGCCCGGCAAAATAATTGGTGGAAAAATAATATACAAAGGCGAAAATTTGCTGGAGAAAACTGAAAGCGAAATGCAGCAGATCCGCGGGAAAGAAATAGCCTATATCTTTCAGGATCCAGCAACTTCGCTAAATCCAGTTTTCAGCATTGCCGACCAGCTTATAGAGGTTATAAGGCGGCATCAAAACGTAACCAAAGAAGAAGCCCTAAAGAGAGCCATGGAACTCTTCAAGCTCGTCGAGATAGCTGACCCAGAAATAAAGATTTGGAACTATCCGCATCAACTAAGCGGAGGCATGAAACAGCGCATCGCCATTGCCCGCGCTTTATCCTGCCAGCCAAGCCTGCTCTTAGCAGATGAACCAACAACGAACTTGGATGTCACAATTCAAGCGCAGATTCTGGAGTTAATGAAAAATTTGAAAAGGAAATTAGGCATGTCCATGATTCTAATCACGCATGACATGGGCGTCGTCGCTGGAGTGGCTGACAGAATAAGCGTCATGTATGCTGGAAGGGTCTGCGAAACCGCCAGCACCAAAACCATCTTCACTAACCCGCTCCATCCCTATACCCGCGCCCTATTAGAGGCAGTTCCAAACGTGGCGATGAAACGGGAAAAACTGAAAATCATACCTGGCGCAATTCCAAACCTGATTTCTCCGCCGTCAGGCTGCAGATTCCACCCCCGATGCGATTTCGCAGTGGCTGAATGCGCCTCTACTGTTCCGCCTTTAGTTGAAATTGAGCCGGAGCATTACGTGGCATGCATACGTGCTAAAGAATTTATGGAAAACGGGAGTAAGAGGCGAACACTATGAGCCAAGAAGTGATTTTGGAAGTCAAAAACCTCGTCAAGAACTATCCACTAACAAGCAGGGGTATCTTCTTGAAAAAAGAGGTAGGCGTCGTGCACGCAGTCGACGGCGTAAGCTTTTCGGTTCGAAAAGGAGAAACTTTTGGTTTGGTTGGAGAAAGCGGCTGCGGAAAGACATCCACGGCTAGGGCAATATTGTACTTAGATCCGCCAACTTCTGGCGAAATCTACTTTGAAGGGCAAGATATCATCAAGATTTTCAAGTCAAATAACCCGCAGGAAATATTGAAGTTGAGGCGCAAGATGCAGTATGTCTTCCAGAACCCCTATGCGTCACTTGACCCGAGAATGACTGTGGCAGACATAATCACGGAGCCTTTTGTGATTCATAAGCATGTACCCAAGGAAAAGTGGAACGATAGACTTTACGAACTATTGGAGTTAGTGGGCTTGGAAGATTACCATGCCGAAAGATACCCACATGAATTCAGCGGCGGCCAGCGGCAGAGAATCTGCATTGCTCGCGCTTTGGCAGTAGAACCACGACTGCTGATTGCAGATGAACCAGTGGCGTCCTTGGATGTGTCAGTCCGCGCGCAAATTTTGAATTTGCTGCAGGAGCTACAACGAAAATTCGGAATGGCTTACCTCTACATTTCCCATGACCTCAGCACCGTCAAGCACATCTGCCATAAAGTAGCGGTCATGTATCTTGGAAAGTTCGTGGAAATTGCGGAAACAGACGAGCTGTTCAGTTCGCCGTTGCATCCGTATACTCAAGCTTTGTTATCGGCAATACCAATTCCCGACCCTGAAAATAGAAGGTCGCGGATAGTGTTGCCTGGCGAAGTGCCCAGCCCAATAAATCCCCCGGCTGGATGCCGCTTTCACCCCAGATGCGTTTACGCGAAGGAGTATAAATGCATGGAAAAGGCTCCCGAGCTTGTTGACGTGGGCGGGGGACACTTAGTGGCTTGCAACAAAGTTAGCAGCTAGCTATTATTCTTTGAAAATGCAGTTTGTCTTTGAATGTCGTTTCGCTAATTTTTAATTAAGTATGCCGAGAGTGCAGAGAAAATCATGAAGAAAATTCCTGAAAGAAAGAACATTGGGGCGTATCCGACAGCTTGCGTGGCGATTCCAGCGTATAGTAAGGATGTGAATTCGGCGAATCTCATGGGTACATGAAGTAGACCTATGTAGACAGATACGCTTGGTCTATTTTTAGTGGCTTTGGCTATTATTGCTTCAAAAAAGCCCATGCCGAGACCCTCGGCGGCGGCTAACGCTAAAAAGAAAGCAGGGAACCAGAGATTTGAGTAAGCCAAGAGTGCCGATGCAGCAAGGGCGATGCTGCTCTGTAAGAGTGCTCTTTTTGTTCCCAGCTGAAACTTTAGGGTTCCGAAAATGCTTATTCCAGCT
>JBNARN010000061.1:0-6807 GCA_049718365.1 Candidatus Bathyarchaeales archaeon | reverse complement strand
TTGGTTGTCAAAGCTGTTCCATGAAATCAAGAAGCCATCCGCTATAGGACCAGTGCACGTACAGGCGTACTGCAATATCTTCCATACTAGTGTTCCATCAGTGCAGTTTATCGCAAGCCGATACGATGGGTGCATCGGCGGAGTGTACATGATGCCTTCTGTAAGGAATAGTTTGCCGTCCGCCAAACTTTGCGTGTTATAGCCGAAAATCGGGTAACTTTCGAAGGGTGTGTCGTATCCAGCGCTTCCGCGGAAGAAGGTCCACACGATTTTGCCTGTTTCAAGATCGAGGGCGTGCACGTAGCCGCCGAGGTCAGAGATGTAGACTTTTCCGTAACCGATTATGCCTGAGCGGTAGACGCTGCTATAGCCGCCGCCTTTGAGTTGAACTGGGCCCCATAGCTTTTGGCCGTTCTTTAGACTGAAGCCGTACGCTAGATTTCTATCTTTGTTGTGTAGAATGTAGTAGCCGTCTCCGGCACAAAGTAAAGACGTGTCTTCGTATGGCGCCCATATCCCTGTCTGGTTTATCGGCCCCCACAACAACGCGCCTGTCTTTGCGTTGTATCCTGCATCGTATGAGTAGCCCGGATTTGTTCCTTGCCATGAGATTGCGCCGGGTACTTGACGCATAAGTATTACTTCAGGGGTTACTGCTGCGATGCTAAGGCTGATGGTAGCATTGTTGAAGGTTGTGGGCAGTCGTACAGACCACTCTATAGGATTACGTGTTGAGGCGTTAATGGTGCCGCTTGCAGAAACAAATATTGATGTTGATGGTTGGAATATTTTGGTATAGTTGTACATAGATAGATTGCCGCCAGAAACGTAGTAGCCTACGACTTCGCCTCTCAGACTTGAATCATAATTGATTATCTTCGATGTGCTCGGGACATCAGTAACGTTTGCTAACCATCTTCCAGTGAATGGATCGTATACCCCGAACCAGTTTGCTGCGGCGCCGCCGAACCCGCCAGCTCCAGGTGCGCTGTATAGGTGTGCGGCTGATCCGAACTCTTGGTAGTTGTTGTAGTTAAATATGTGTCCCCAGTCGATTCTTTCGTTGCCTGTTTCGCCTGGTGTTCGCTCCCACAATATTTTGCCTGTGTGGATGTCGACGGCTCTCCAGCCTATTAAAGTGCCCCTATACATAAACAGATTGTAAAAGAGTACGCCGTTTAGGATGCATTGTGGCTTAAAGTAGTTTTGAAGCAGTGATGTGCAGCTGTATTCGCTTGATTGATCGGCAGGTATCGGCGCTCCTGGTTGGCCTCCTAATTGGGTTTGCATAGTCCACATAATGTGAGGAGTGTTTGGTGCTTTACCATACGGCTGGAAATTTCTGTTATATTCGAATGCGCCAATGCCTGATCCGCCTAATCCGAACCAGTTGGCTCCAAGCTCGCCCCATTGCCAGTTAGTTCCGTATATCGGTCGCGTCCAAAATTCAGTTGGAAGCGGCGGCGTCTGGTATATTGGCACTACGGGTTCTTCTTGCACTACCAGCGTAACTATTTGGCTGTCAGCGGGCAACATTTTACTGCCCCATAGACTTTGCATTTGGCCTCCCGGCGTCGGGTTCATGGAATTTTTGCCGTCTAGTATTTCTCCGGGGTAATGGGCTTGTAGAGTGTAGTTACCGACTATTGTGGGCGTAAAGGTGAATTGTACGCCTGCGGCTGAGCTTGCAACGTATGGTCCATAAACAGTCTTTTGCCCGTTGGGATCTATTATGTCGACGGTTACATTTTCATATAAGTCTCCTGTCCAACCTGTAGTGGTGGGCGGGGGTTTACTGAATTGTGCGCCGATGTAACAGGGTTGGCCTCTGCCTACGGGGTTAGGTGAAGCTGTCACCCATAAGAATGTTGGAATATCAATTGCGTGTGCTTCAAATTGTACGCTAACCGTAATCGCAGCAGATATTGCCAACAGCAGAATCAAAACAATCGCAACTGTTTTGCCTTTTGCCAGATTCATGTATTTTCATTCTCCTTTAGTTTTATAGAAAGCAATAAAATTTTTAAACCGATGGATATTTATTAATTAGTCATAACACTTTGTGGCGACAAAAGCGCTTGTTGCGCCCGTGTGTTTCCAATAGAGCTCTTTCGTGGAGACTAAAAGGGTAATGGTTGAGGAAGAACTTTTTCAAATTCTAACACGTTTGGGGCTTACCACTTCGCAGGTAAAGGTCTACCTTGAGCTTCTTGAATTAAATAAGGCCTCTGGGAAAACAACCGCGAAGTATTCAAAAATGGCAAGACAGGAAGTCTACAGAGTTCTTGCCGAACTGCAAGAAAAGGGTTTGGTTGAAAAAATAATAGCTAGACCCACAGAGTTTAAACCCGTTTCAATAGAGGATTGCTTATCCATTTTGATTGAAAGCAAACAAGCAGAGATTTCTGAAAGCCAGAAAAAGGCAACCCGCCTGCTTCGAAAATTAAAAAAGGAAAATTCAAAAGCGAAGGCGCAGCTTCAAGAGGCGGATTCCCAATTCATTTTGGTTCCTGAAAAAGAGGTTCCTAAAAAGTTAAAAAGAAAAATTGAGGGCATTCAAACAAGTTTAGATGCTATTACTCCATTGAACAGATTCAACACGCTATTTTTTAATTTCTATGAAGTGGGCGAGAAAGCCTCAAAGAGAGGTGTAAAGTTCAGATTAATCATAAATAAACCTGATGACGAAAATTCATTAACACAAATAGCAAAAGTTGTACCGAAAAATCCGCTTTTCAATCTCAGATATGCAAGCACGCCCCTTTTGGCTGCCATAGCGATTTACGACAAGAAAGAAGTAAGTATTGCCGTATCAGCGACAGCGTCTATTAATGAAACTCCTGTTTTAATGTCAACTAACCCTTCGCTTCTTGCAATAGTTCAGAGCTATTTCGAAGCGCTATGGCTTACCGCAATGGAATGTAATCTCAAGATTCACTCGCAAACCTAGGAAACAGCGTCATTGAAACTAAACTCTTAGCTAGCAGGTAACTAAACAGAAACTTCAAGATAAAGGAAAAAAGAGGGTTACCCTATAAAGTCGATTCGCGCTTTTATTTCCGCGAACATTTCCCTTTTAGCTTTGCAGACAGGACAAATGTAGGGTGGTTCATCCCTGAAAACAACGTAACCACACTGTTTGCAATACCACAACTTCAGCTTGGTTCCAGCCATTTCTTTCTCCGCATCCCTGATCGTAACCGTAGTTTGCCCTGCCGCCGTCTCTGCTTTAGCTGTTGATGTAGTCATGTATGCCCTACTTTGCTTTTCCAGTGGTCTCCGCTCTGGCACAGTCGGCAGCTCTTTTTTGCCTTCAAAGACATCTTTGCTCACGTAAAGGCGGCAGTAGCACGCGCCGAATTCGGCGACATCTGGATCCCTGTAGTCGCATGGGCAGATTATGTCTCGGTCATACTCAAACTTGCCTGATGCTAGTCTGCATGGGCAGGATGGGTAACCATAGCGTTCCTCGTTAACTTTCAGTCCCTCAAGTAGTCCTTGAAGAAGATTTGGGTCAGGAGTTAAGTAATATCCGTAGGTTTGGGCATCGGCCTCGGCTCTTTTAAGCACCATCTCAATTGTTATTTCCGTCATATTCCCAGCGCCTCTTTCAGTTTATCTTTTTTAAAGCCAACAATCACTGTTTTATCGTCTATGATTATAGTGGGATAACTTAAGCCGCCGCTCTTGTTTTGAAGCTCTTCACGGATTTTTGCTTTCTCGTCTTCTTTGCACAAGTCTACGTCAATATACTCAAATTCCACATCGCTGTCTCTTAGAAACTGCTTAGTCATTTTGCACCATACGCATGTGCTGAGAGCATATATCACAACTTTATGTGCATTGTTCTTGCCTGGAACTTTAGAAAAAGGCATGTTTTTCACTCTCTATTTCTCTCGTATCCATTAATATAACTGTTTTCTACTGAAGAAAGGTGGGTTTCTGTTAAAGCTAAGCAGGCTTAAGGTTTCCGAATGCTTGCTGAACAACTTCTGATAATGCAGGATGAATATGCATGGCTCTTATTATCGGCGCGAAGCTTCGGTCTTCGGTAACCATTGCATTAACGATTTCCTGAATAAGTATCGAGGCTTCTGGACCTATTATGTGGCTGCCCAAGATTTTCCCAGTTTTCTGTTCCACAATAACTTTGACGAACCCTTCAGGGTCGCCCATGGCGCTGCCCATGGCGGTATCGCGGTAAAAGGCTTTGCCCACCATTATTTTGTATCCCTGCTGTTTAGCTTCTGCCTCTTTCAGGCCTACCGAGGCAATTTGTGGATGAGTGAAAACTGCATGAGGCGCCGCTGAATAATCCATTGGTATCTTGTGGCCGTGAACGGCATTGTGCCAAGCAACTTCCGCCTCGTAATTGGCAACGTGCTTGAACATTTGTTTACCGATGGCGTCGCCTAAAGCCCAAATGTTCTTTTTGCCAGTCTCCAGATACTCATTCACTTTTATGTAGCCTCGTTCATCCAGTTTTACGCCTGTCTTTTCCGGCTTAAGAATATCCGAGTTAGGCGCTCGTCCCGCAGCAACCATCAAGGCTTCCGCAGAGAATTCGCTTAGGCTGCCGTTTTCGCGGCTTTTGGCGACCACAGTTTTAACTTTACCCTGCTGCTTAACCTCGACAACTTCTAAGCTCGTGTGAACTTCTATTCTCTTTGCCATCTCCTTCTTCAGTAAATCCGAAATTTCAGGCTCTTCTTCAGGCAGAATCCGCGGCTCACGCTGAATTATGGTGGTTTTTGTGCCGATGCTTGCGAAGAAGTGGCCGTATTCAGCGCCTATGTAGCCGCCGCCGATTATTATGATGCTGCTCGGCTGCTCTTTCAACGCCAGCACAGTATCGCTCGTCAAATAGTCCACGCTTTTGATTCCCTTAACCGGCGGGATCAAGGGTCGAGCGCCTGAAACTATGAAAATTTTCTCTGCGGTTATAACGTGCTCGCCTACTTTCATTGTGTAATCGGAAATAAATTCGCCTGTCTCTTTAAACCATGTAAGGTTTGGCGTGTTTTCCACTGCATGGGCTTGGGCAGCAGAGTCTCCATTGACGAGGCGGCGCATCCGCTCCATTATTCCCTCAAAGTCGATGGATACGCCTGTTGCGTTTATTCCTATCTTCGCTACTTCCTTGATGGTGGCGGCGACGTCAGCGGGGTAAATTAGCATTTTCGATGGAACACAGCCTCTGTTTAGGCAGGTTCCGCCCATTGGGCCGTTTTCCACAACCGCCGTGCTCAAGCCTTGGTTAACTGCCGCGGAAGCTATAATCATGCCAGAGCCTGAGCCTATAACGAGAACATCAAATTTTTCCATAAAGAAGCCTTCTATAAATGTAAAGAATGTGGTGATGTCAAATAAACTTTTCAATTTCGGCTTCTTGGGTAATCTTTTTATTTGCACTGAAAGAATAAGGAGTCAGTGGGGAGTTTTATGTCGAAGGCAAAAAAAGCAGAGGCTGAAAAGAAGAAAAAGTATTACTATTATGGAAAGAAGGAGAAAAAAGCTAAAGAAGTCAAGAAATAAGCTTGGCATCGCTTAGAAACCTGGGTATGCACCTTTCGTCATGCACAGGATCGAAGCGGGCAAGTTCGCTTTTCTCCACCGGCAACACGATACGCGACACTAAACCGTGCAAGCTATACGGAAGCCGAATCAAGCGCATGCCGCCAGCGGTTACCCACTCATCAATTTGGAAGCCGTTTTCTTTCACTTTTCGAGCAATTTGACGACGTTCTTTAGGGCTTAATGCATAGGCTTCCTCGTCAAAAACGTGGATGTGAAAGCCTCTGCCTGAATAAACAATCTTCATGTTCGAAAACTGGTTTGCGAGATACTCGTAAAGACGCGCTGCCTGCTCCTTAACCATGTTTAGCTCTATCTTGCAGAAGCTTAAGCCTTGGTGCCGTTTCATCTTGTCAGCGAGGCTTCCGTGGATTGGGCAGGTGATGTTTTCTGGGTCAAGATCAAACGCAAGCTCTTGCCCTGTTTTCTGGTCATTTTCATAGACGTTTCGGTCATAATACGCTGCTTCAGGCAAAAACTCGATTAGATAATCCCGCAGGTCGCTTAGGCTCTTATAGTCGTCTATTATTATGGTGGTGCCCGCGTCTTCCTTATACTTCTCTGGGTAAATCCGCGTGTGCCTGCCGATAACCACAGCAAATTTGATTTCACCCTTAAGCAACGCAAGCCAATCTTGCACTTTTTCGAGGCTAAACTCTTCAGTGTAAAACCTTTCCCGCTCTTCAAGAGTGGAATAGCGCATGCCCCGGGGCATATGATACTTGCTCATGCTAATCTGCATTCACTATAACTTAACAATAAATTATGGTTTTTGAAAACGCTTGCACGCGGCGACAGTAGAAAGCCTAATATTTACAGTTTAACGAGAAATATGTGTAGGTGAAACATTTTTGCCGATAGATCCTGATTTTCAAAAGAAACGACAAGTTGTAGGTGAACATAACGGGCATAAAGTTTGGGGTCCAGTGGAGCCGCCGACAAAGCTTGGCATTCACGGGACCAACGTTGCCGTTGACTGGGATGTATGCACCGGCGACGGCGTATGCATCGACGTTTGTCCTGTTTCGCTTTATGATTGGGCAGACGCACCGGGCCATCCTACTTCTGAGAAGAAATCTGATCCTGTTCGAGAAGCAGATTGCATACAATGCTTAGCTTGCGAGATGCAGTGCCCTACCGCAGCAATAAAAATAACGCCGCCCTAAACCCCGCTAAGCGCCTTCATATTTGGCGGCTATTAGAAATTCATTGCAGAAACCTATAGAGGGTAGG
>JBNARN010000060.1:2493-6814 GCA_049718365.1 Candidatus Bathyarchaeales archaeon | reverse complement strand
TGTTTGCACGAAAATGCGGTAAGGGTCATGCTGAACCACGATGCCGTGTCCAAGTTTATCTGAGAGAACCTGCCCAAGCAGCTGCGCCAAGGCTCTGTTCGTAAGCGAGCCAAAGTTGGCGTGGATTATAACGAAATCTTCCCAGTCCTCGAGTATTACTCGCTTGTCTGTCGGCACAGCCAAGCCAGCGTTTACCTGCTCCACAGTCTCCGCCAATGCACGTAATATCGTATCCTTATCAGCGGGATACCGCTCACTAAGTAATGCACTAATTTCCTCAGCCGAAAGCCCACTTCTCATTTTCTCTTCAACAAACCCTCTTATCCAAGCCACTTCCTGCGCTATTTGGAAAGGCACTGGAATTTCTTCGCCTATCCAGCTGGGAATGGCGCCTGTGGGGTCATCAACAGGCCGCACGTAGACCTTATCTTCGGTGGTGTAAACTATTTTCCACGGGCTACCGCGAATGATAAACTTGGTGCCTGCTTTGCCATACTCTGCTATGAAGGCTTCATCAAGCACCCCAATCGAAGAGCCACTGGACTCATCAATCACGAGAAACTGCTTTTCCACAGGAATCATTGATAAATTATCAAAGTAATACTCAAAAAGCGACTTGGTTCGCTGCGGCTTCAAAACCACTTGGTCCTCAAAGGAAATCCAAGCTAAACGTGGAAAACGCCCATGCATATAGCTGAGCACCTTTTCCACATCCTCCAAAGTTAGGTTTTGGTAGGGATAAGCGTTTTCCGCTGTCTCTAAGATTTCACTAAACACTAAGCGCTTGTTCTTAAGCAGCAAACCTGCTATCTGATGCGTTAGGGCATCATATGGTTTAGGCGGAATTTCAACGGGTTCCAACTCTTCTTTTAAGGCTCTTCGGGCAATAACCATTGACTCTAATGTGTCGTCAGAATCCATGCCGATGATTATCCCCTCTGCTACGTGACCTACGCTGTGGCCTGCGCGACCCACCCGCTGAATCAGCCTCGTAACCTGCCGCGGGCTCATGTACTGGATGACCAAGTCTATGCGGCCTACGTCTATGCCGAGTTCAAGGCTGCTGGTTGCGATGAGCCCCTTAAGCGAACCCCTCTTCAACCCTGTTTCGGCGGCTATACGCGACGGCTTGGCAAGAGAACCGTGGTGGATAGAAACCGGGAAGTCTATGTCCCATACTTTGAATCTGCTTGCCAGCACCTCTGAAATTGACCGCGTGTTGGTGAACAAGAGCACGGATTTACGTTTACTCATGTAATCTCGGATTACCCTTAATCGAGCTGCCACTTCTGGGTGCGTGTAAAGCTGCTCTGCAAGTTTCACGTCGTCTTCGGTTGGCTGTGGAAAAATCACCTGCAGCCGCATCATTTTGGCAACGGGCACACGAATAATTTCCACAGGGCGTTTGTCGCCTACCAGAAACTGCGCCACCTTCTCGGGGCTACCAATAGTTGCTGATAGCCCGATGGTTTGAAAATCCTTGCCGATGAGGCTCCTAATGCGCTCTAAGGCTAAGGCTAACTGGCTTCCGCGTTTGCTGTCCGCAAGCTCATGCACCTCATCAATTATTACCCACCGCAGGCTCTGCAGATGTTGCCGCAGCAGCCAACCTGACAGTATTGCTTGCAAGGTTTCAGGTGTAGTTATCAAAATGTCCGGTGGACTCCGCGATTGCCGTGCGCGCTCTTTCAAGTCGGTGTCGCCGTGTCGAACTGCAAGTTTTATATCTAAATTGCCGCACCACCACTCAAGCCGTTCCAGCAAATCTCGGTTTAACGCTCGCAGCGGCGTGATATAAAGCACTTTTATTCCCGGCGTTTGCGGTGCCTGTAGCAGCATGCTTAGCACGGGCAGAAACGCTGCTTCAGTCTTGCCTGTGGCGGTGGGCGAGATAAGCAACACGTTTTTGCCTTCAAGAATCTTCGGAATCGTTTGTTTCTGAGGCTCGGTGGGTTTAGGGAATCCTTTCTGCTCAACAAGCCTTCGAACAGGCTTCACAAGCAATTCAAAAACATTTTCAGAAGATTTCTCCAATCGCTGAGCCTCAGGTGCTGACAAAAGTAAGCGCTAAATCAACAGTAAAAATGTTTTGGATAACTTTTCAAAGAGCTTATATCTAATCTCGCCAGAGTAAACACGAAAGATAATGCCGAGAAACGGAAAAACTAGGAAAAAAGCAAAACGCGCCAAGAAAAAGGCGGCAATAGAAATTCGGCAAATGGCTCTGGAAGATCTCTCTAAAGTTTGGCATTTGGGTGAAAAAATTTTCACGCCTTCCTACCTGCCTTTCACTTACAGAACATGGAATGTAGATGAGTTACTGTCGCTTTTTAATAACGCGCCAGATCTTTGTTTAGTTGCTGAAGAGGCTAAAACCCGTAAAATTGTGGGGTTCGCCTTAGGCGTCATACTGAAAAGGCCTCAAAGTCCATGGAAATACGGCTACTTTAACTGGGTTGGCGTGCAAAAAATCAGACAGCAAATGGGTGTTGGAAAAAAGTTATATAACGAGCTGGAAAAGCGATTCAAACAGAAGGGCGCTAGAATCGCAATTGTGGACATAGAAAGTGGGAATGCTGCAGGAATGCGTTTCATAGAGAAACTCGGTTTCAAGCAGGCTGAAAGCTACGTCTGGTTTTCCAAGAACATTGAAGAATAACAAACAAAAATAAGCACTGTGTAAATCATTTGTTGTTGAAACTTGATTGCACTTATCATTGCCTTTTATCGGTTTAATGTAATAAGCAAGCTTTCCTGTTTTTAAAGCACATGCCGCGGCAAGATGTTTAATGCAGGGAATTTGCTTGCATTTTGTTTACGGCATGTTTAGCCGTTTTAACCGCGTTTCAACACTCTTTAACATAAAAATGTATAATTCAGCTGTTTAAATGTGAATTTTCTATTTAAAAACAATGGAAAGTTATTTATCCACCATCATAAGAAACCATGGAAACGTAACATTACGGAGGAATCAAATTGGCTAAATGTCCAAAATGTGGTGCTGACGTTCCGAAGATGAAGAAGACGTGGAAGATGGCTGGTCGACCAGACAAATCAGGAAAACGGATGCAACTGGAAATCGGGCTGTACCAATGCCCAAAGGGTCACACCTTCCGCGAAGTGCTAAGTAAAAAGAAAATCTAAACTGCGAACCCAGCTAAAAAAATGCCAGCGGCGCTTCACCATTAACAGCTATCGTTCACTATTTTACTTCCTCATTTTTCTTTTTTCACATCAAAAACGGTAAGTTTTAAAACAGAGACCTCATTGAATAAGAACATTTCACACTAAAAACTGAGGCGCTAATTTGATTCCTACTCTCAAAAAGCTTTGGCATAACGAGTACATCCAAACCATTGTTGTCATCGGCTTGATTGCCCTATTCATCTTTGGCTTCTGGTACGGCTTACAAATCGCGTTGAACACGCCTTATCCCGCGCTGGCCGTTATAAG
The DNA here is from genome assembly GCA_049718365.1 of Candidatus Bathyarchaeales archaeon. Taxonomy (GTDB): domain Archaea; phylum Thermoproteota; class Bathyarchaeia; order Bathyarchaeales; family Bathycorpusculaceae; genus JAOAIV01. The sequence goes on along the minus strand of JBNARN010000060.1, from coordinate 3,361 downwards.
CGGCAGCATGTGCGTGCCATACGATGGCGCATGCGACGGCTGGGCACATCCCTTCTCGCATACTCTGCATATAGGCGACCTCATAATCGTGCAAGGAGTGAAACCTGAGGAATTAAACGCGGATTACCCGAATAGCGATATAATAGTCTTCAAAAAACCCGAATACCCCGACGAGCTAATCGTACATAGAATAGTGGCTGTGGATGAAATTAATGGCACATTGTATTTTCGAACCAAAGGCGACGGAAACAGCCATATAAAGTGGCCGGAGATTCCAACTCCATTAGAATATGACCCATGGGGCACAAATGGTGTTCCAGGTATACGCGAAGACTACGTGGTTGGCAAGGTTGTTATGCGCATTCCCTGGGTGGGGCACATTGTACTGTTCATGCGGAACTCGATAGGCTTGCCCATAATCGTAGCGCTCATAATAATAATACTGATTGTCGAATTCATAATTCCTCTACTTAAAGGAGAAAAGGCGAAAGAAGAGCATCTGCAAACATAGATGTATTTATAAATAAAACCCTTTATAAGAATGTGTGCTCAGTCACAGCTAAGAAGAGAAGGGAAAATAATGCCACAAGTTAAAGCCACAATAAGTATCGAAAACGTCGTTGCTTCTGCAACCTTGAATCAAAAGGTTGACTTAAACGCGGTGGTGAAGGGTTATCCGGGCGTTGAGTATCGTCCAGAGCAGTTTCCCGGGCTAGTTTTTCGGTTGAAGAGGCCAAAGACGGCAACGCTAATTTTCAATTCAGGGAAAATGGTGTGTACAGGTGCTAAATCTGAGAAGGAAGCGCGCCGGGCGGTTATGAAAGTCATTAAGGAACTGAAGAAGGGTGGAATAATAATCATCAGCAAG
>JBNARN010000060.1:0-2483 GCA_049718365.1 Candidatus Bathyarchaeales archaeon | reverse complement strand
GAACATCGTTGCTTCAGCGGGTCTCGGCGGGATGATTGACTTGGAAAAGGCCGCCTACACGCTTGGAAAAACTATGTATGAACCTGAGCAGTTTCCAGGTTTAATCTACAGGATGGACGAGCCGAAGGTGGTAATTCTGCTGTTTGCAAGCGGAAAACTCGTGTGCACCGGCGCCAAGAGAGAGCAGGATGTTTATGACGCAGTGCAAAAACTGCACGCGCTGTTGGAAGAAAAGAAACTAATTTTCTACGATTAATTTCCAATCAGCCGTTTTTCTGTTATTTCTTAACCTGTTTCAGAATGGTTTTAAGGTTCTCTTCGTCAATGGCGCCTAATTCATATAGTATGTTAGCTATCTCGCTTATTTTGACCAGCGTGTGAACTTTTATGCCGAGCTTTTCCAGTTTTTCTTTTCCGCCTTCCTCTCTATCTACGAAGGCTACTGCGTCGTTAACCACTCCGCCTTCGGCTCTTATGGCTTGCGCCGCCCTTTTCAAGTTCAATCCAGTTGTGATTAAGTCGTCAATTAGCAAAACGCGGTCTCCTGAAACGAGTATTCCCTCAACTCTTCTTTGTCTGCCGTGGCGTCGAACATCCTTTCGCACATAGAGAAACGGTTTTTTCAAGTTGTAAGCAATTTGAGAGGCGAAGGGTATTCCTGCGGTAGGGACACCCGCGATTCTGTCAAAGTTTTTTAGTTCCACTTTATTGACGATGTAGGTTTCGTAGAGGTCGCAGATTTGCCTGTAAGCATCTGGGAAACTGGGCACTATACGAAGGTCAATATAGTATGGGCTTATTTTCCCGCTTGAAAGCTTAAAGACACCAAATTTTAGCGCGTCAATTTTGTGCAGAGCCTTTGCGATTTCAATTTTCAATTTTTGTTCGTCTTTTTGTGCTATAATGGTTTTCACTTCCTCTTTGAAACTTGATAAATCTTATTAAGCTCGGGAATCAAGCATGCAGTTCTCGGCAGCTCTTTTTTGAGTAGCTCAGCGAACTTTTGTTGATGCGCTGCTGAGTTCGTGTGGTAAGGCACAGCCACTTGCGGCTTTGTTAACCTTGCGATTTCAAAGCCTGTTTCAGGCGATGCGCCAGGCGCAATGCCTACCGTGCAGAAGACAACATCGAACTTTTCTCTTTCACCAATGGCGGCAAGTTCAGGATACGGCAGGCTGTCCGCAGTATGGAAGACTTTCACGCCGTCTTCACTAGTGATTATGTAAGTTACCGGCTTAACCGCGGGATGATTGCATTTTTCCGCCTTAACCGAAACCTCACCGATTTTAATCTCCTTGCCAACATTGATTTCCTGCAGCTTATTTGAAGGGATAACGTGCCGCAATCGCTGCGTCGAAGAAGAATCAGCTATAACCATGCAATTTGAAACTTTTTGGATTTCCGCTATCAAACGCTGATCCAAGTGATCATAATGCTCATGCGTTATCAAAACCGCATCCGTGTTAAGAAAGCTACGCGCCTTCACATCAACGGGGTCTATAACCAGCGTTTTCGAGGGAGTTTTTATTAGTACCCCCGCATAATGGTTGAACCACACGAAAAGAATCGCGTTTTTTTCAGGAATACTATCTACCGCCATAACTTGATTCCTCCACAGAAACCTATTATGCGCTGAGTTTTAAAGAAGTTTCCGCTCCGTTTCCTATTCTATTCCGCCAAGAATCATGAGAAATAGCCCCTCTATAGGTTTCTGCATTGATTGGCTAATAGGCGCCAAATATGAAGGCACACATATATAATCCAGCTTGGTTTTTTCTAATTTTGTTAAGTCAAGCGTTTAGTGGCTTGTTTAGTTTCTTTTGAACTGTCTGGTTACTGTTTCGAGTTTTTCGCCTACGATTTGTGCTTCAATGCTTCCTAAGCCTTTTTCGCTGGCGCGTTTTATGTGGCTTATTTCGTGTGGATTGAACCCCATGGCTCGGCAGGCAACGGCGTCGGTGGCTACTGGGTCTTTTCCCGCGATGATGAGGTTCATCTGTACTGGTGTGCCATCTATGGGGCCTTTGCCTTCCATGCCCACGAAACCGTCGATAACAGTTAGCGCGGGCTTAAGCACCGTGTTTATGTCAACTACTACTTTGCTTATGCCTTTCAAATGGTATTTGCCTTTAAATTTCTCAGGAAGTAGCCCGAACATGTTTTTCATGCCTAACGTTACGCTTGTGTCCACATGTGTTTTTAGCTTGGCGGCGCTGATGACGGCGGATTCGGTAACGATTCGCGGCACAGTTATGCTATTAAGTGCTTCGCCGTCAGGTATAGGAAGGGTAACCTTGTCTTTAACGTGTCGCAGGTTAAGCCATTCAACGCCGTTCCGCTGGCACATGTCCTTCATACCTGTAACTTCGAAGGCTTTATCCGCGTTGGTGATGGTAGCATCCGACTCGACCACGTAGATTTTCACGGGCAACGCTTCAAGCTTCTTGATTATAGCCTCCACCACCACGGGGTCGGTGGTTGCC
>JBNARN010000059.1:0-6949 GCA_049718365.1 Candidatus Bathyarchaeales archaeon | reverse complement strand
ATTTTTTGTTTGCAGTATTCTGTGCTCGCGAGCATGGTGGTGTCGAAGCCGAGTTCATGCAGCTGCGCGAGCGCGTTTGTTACGGGCGTGGTGGGTTTGCTTTCGGCTATGCGTTGCATGCCTGCTTTTTCGAAGAATGGGTTGTAGCGTGCCATGACGGCAACTGCTTCGACGTATGGTGTTTCTGCTTGCGGTAGGGTTTCGGCTACGAGTTTGGCGCCTAGGCCTATGCTGCGGTACTTTGGATGAATAATCACGCGCTGATGGTGCTGATTTCCTTTTGCAGCTGCGCGAGTGTGCCTTTCCAGACTTTACTGCGGCCGAAGCATACGGGCGGCGGGTAGCTGTAGACTATTACGCCGATGGTTTCGTTTTTGCGTTTTAGCGTGAAGATTTTTCTGTGGGGCGGCAGGTGTGCGGTACGGTAGTGGAATTGGCTGAGCTGTTTGTAGTCTGCGATTGTGCCTTGTGCTGTGCGTGTTTGTCTTGTTAGGCTGCAGTGTTGCGCTTTTGCGTGTGGGTTGTAGTTTATGCGGATTTCTTTGCCGTAGCGTTTGTGCACGTGCACGTTCGGTGCGAGGTCTGCTTTTATGTCGGTGTGTGTTGTCGCGGCGATTACGGCTTTGCCGAGGGTGCGTGCGTGTTTTTGGAGGTTGTAGGCGACGATTTTGGCGGTGTCGCGGTCCAAGGTGCTTGTGAATTCGTCTAGTATCCACCATTGCGCGGGTGTTTCGGCTAGGCGTGCGATTTGGTAGCGGTGTTTTTGTCCGTCGCTGAGCTGTGTGTATGTTCGGAGGAATAGGAAGGCGTCGTTTAGGCCGACTTTGCTGAGGAGCTCGAGGGCTTCCTGCGTGTTTTTGCCGATGGTGTCGATTATTGGCGTGTCTGGGTTTATGTGTAAGTCGCGTGGGTCTTGTGCTGTGGTGCCGAGGTCGGTTTTGATGGCTCGGAGCAGGGCGCTTTTGCCGCTGCCGCTGTCGCTTGTTATGAGGACGATGTCTGTGGGGCGTATGTGTAGGCGTATGTTGTCGTATAGTGTGAAGTGTTGTGTGTTGTCGGCGCCGAGTCCGAAGGCTTCTGCGACGTTGCGTGTGCGGCTGGTTTGTGTGGCGGGTGCGGTTTCGTAGGTGATGTTGTATGTGAAGGTGTTGGTTTTGTGGTTGTAGGTGCGTTTGAGCGCTTGGATGTGGAAGTGTTCGGTTTTGCGGCGTGTCATCTTGTGGTGCCTTCTGTTTTGTGGCGGTTTAGCCTTTGGCGTAGCTTGTTTAGGCGTGTTTTGCCTGTGTTTGTTTTTGGGATTATCCAGAGCTGAGGTTGAGGCGGTGTGCGTGCGGCGTAGACGGCGAGTGCTAGCGCCCAGAAGCGGTCGTCGTGTGTGCCTGGTGGGTGTGAGAGCTGGATTTTTCCGTCTTTTGTTAGCGTGTAGCATTCGGTGTTTAGTTCGGCGATGAGTTCGCTGTCGTATGGTATGCGTAGGCGTTTTTCCGTCATGGTTTGTTTGAGCCATTGTGCCATTTCTTGTTTTGTTTGCTGGGTGAATTTTGCGGCTTCTGTGTTCGCTAAGCCCGTGTTGGTCATGTCTTCGGTTATGTAGTCGCCGACGCCGCTGCTGTCGGTTAGGATTTTGTGGATTTTTTGCCAGCGGTCGTTTATGGTTTTGACGTAGCCGATGACGCTTGCGTATGGTGTGCCCAGCGGGAAGCGGTGCATGTGTGTCAGTTTTAGCGTGTTGTTTTCTGCTTTTATTATGGCGAGGACGCTGTGGTCTCTGTGTTTGCCGAGGTCTAGTCCCGCGTAGAAGTCGCCTGCCTGCGCCTCTTGGAACTGGGCGTATTCTAGTGTGTGGTCGATGCATTGGGTGATTAGCGCTTGTGGGAGCCATGTGTTTTCGTTTTCTGCCCATTCGGCTTCCATTTCGCGGCGCCATCGTGCGGGGTCGCCTTCGAGTTGGCGTTTTATGCGGTTGAGTATCTGCGGCTTCAGCGGGCCGTGTGGTTCGAGTGCTTGTTCCCAGGTGACATGTGATTTGGCGTAGTCGTGGTATGCTTGGTCGTGGAAGATTTTGTGGAAGATGCTGTCCGTGTGCCATGGTGTGCTGGTGCAGATGAATTTGCCGTTTGTTGTGCCGAGGGTGAAGAGCATGGCGTCGTAGAGTTCTTCGTCGTTTGGGATGAAGTTGAATTCGTCTGCGTAGACGATGTGGAGTTTGGGGCCGCGTATGGTTTCTGGGTTGTTTGGGTATGCCTCGATTGTGCTGCCGTTGGTGAGGGCGACGGCGGTTTTTTGGGGGTTTCTTGTAGGCGCTTCTGGGGAGCTTGGCGAGGAAGTTGTTGATGTGTTTGATTATGAGTTTGGTTTGTCTCCAGCTGGGGCCAACTATGCCGATGTTGCTGTTTGGGTTTGTGAGCGCGTAATGCAGCAGAAGCGCGCTTATGATGTGGCTTTTTCCTGTTTGCCGTGCCCAGCGTGCGGCTATGAATTGGCTGGTTTGGAATTGGCGGATGAGTTCCGTTTGATAGGCGGTTGGTGTGAAGCCGAGGGTTTCCTTGCAGAATTGGAGTGGGTCGGCGGGGAAAGTGTGCTTTTTCATTTGGGCGGTTTTCTGTTTGAGCTGCTGGAGCTCCCGCGTTAATCCTGCGAGGGTCATTGTTTTTCGAGTTCTCCTATGGTGTTGCGGAGCTGCTCCAGCTCATTTTTGATTTGGGTGATGTCGTAGGTTTTGCTTATGCTGTTGATGACTTGGCTGATGTAGGCGGCTAAGCGCACCCAGTTCTGCTGCTCCGCGTTTTTTGGTCCAGTTTTTGAGTGTATTTGCTCAATGGTTGTTTCCTGTAGAGCCTTAAGCTCCATGATTAGTTGGGCGCGTAGGCGTTGGGTGTCGCCGTCGAATTTTTCGGATAAGTTGGCTATTCTTTTCTCTAAAAAGCGTCGTGGAGGTCTGTTTCCTCTACCCCCCTCTATAGTTTTCTGCATTGATTGGCTATTAGGCTCCAAATATGTTCGCCTCCACGCTATGTTTTCTGCGCGATTAGGATGCCTGTTATGGTGCCTGCCAAGCCCGTGATGGCCGCGAAGACTTCGCTGTTCCACGCGCCCAAAAGCGCCAGATGCGCGATTTCCAGCGCGGTGAGGCTGAAGGTGAGGGCGATGGCGAATTTTACGCCGAGCACGAGGCGCTCGCTGGGCTCAGCTTCCGTCTGCGCAGCGGCGGTCTTGTCGGTGGTTTTCCGCGTTAACGCCCGCTTGAGCCAGTCAGTCATGGTTTCGCACCCTCTGCTGCCTTAGGCATCGGCCTAAGCTGGGCTTCTTGCTTTTGGCTTTCTCGTTAATCAGGAAGCTGTTCAGCAGCTGCTTGGCCTCATCAGCGGCGACATGCGCCTTCGCGATGACGGTGACGCCGATAGCCCACGGCACCGGCACCGCCGTATAGTCGATGTCGTATAAGCCGTCCGAATAGCGGAAGCAATTCTGCGCCAATATAATGTGCCGGCGCTTCTGGCCCAACACGCCGACATAAACGCCCCAGCTTTTGACGGGCACGTCTATGCCGCTGACACCGTTGCTAAGGCTCTTGCCGATGCTGGCGTCATGCCACTCCAGCATGACAAGGTCGCCTGCGGCTAAGCACCTAATCTGGTTAAGGATTTCCTTCATGGTTATCATCAAAAGAAAACGCGACTAATCTTGAATATAAAGACTCGCGAAATTTACCAATTGATAAATTCACAAATTTACAAAAACTAAAGACAAAGAGGGAAAACTCAAATATGTTGTTTTAGGGTTAATTTAATAATGCGTTTATTATTGTTTTAAGTTCATCGAGCTTTTCTTGCGTTATTTTGCCCTTTAAATAATGCCACATTACATTGAGAGGCTTCTTATCTCTTCTTTTTCTTGGAGGTTCGCTAATCCCCAAGAACGTTTCTATATTTTTTTCAAAGAAATAAATTTTCTTAGTAAAGTCATTTTTCTGGTTTTCTATAAATTGGTTAATGAGATTTTGAATTTCAGCATCGTTATCTTTATCTAACAAGATTGAGTGATAAATACCAAGTTCTTTAAACAAATTCATGAATCTATGGATATTATATTTTCCCATTGCATCTAGTACGCACACTCTCTTTTCTGCAAGGTCTTTCCATTTGTTTTCGATTAAATACTCTATGAAAATTTTTTCTGTAGCGCCCTCACAAATAAGCACCATATCTGAAAAGAATGCTGCACATCTTGAGTTATCAAGCCATAGTAGGTAATTAATAGATTATTCTTCCATGCGCCTCGTTTTATCAGTCTCGCATAGATACTGGTTCTTAATGTTTCTTTTTGCAGTATCAGATAAAGTTGGATCATCCAGTTTACTTTTCAAATATTGTGCTAATTGACTATTCTCCTCGGTTATTATATCCCTTGTTTTTTCAGAAAGCTGGTGTAAGGTTGTAACGCCTTGAGTACTTTTTCTGAATTTTATCAGTGACGGCAATTTATCAATATTCTTACTAACAAAAATTGGCGAATGAGTTGATATAATAGTCTGCTGGCCTTCTCCTGAAGAAATATCTTCCAGGCTTCTATTGAGACTCTCTTGCTGGCATGGATGCAAAAAAGCTTCGGGCTCCTCGAATAGTAACAAAGTAAATTCAGGGGAAAACTCTTTCTTTGTGTATTCTTTTCTTTCAACATATCTGGAAGAAAGCCGCAAAAGGGTAAAAATTAAGTGCCTCTGTAAACCTTGCCCTACATTTCTAATATTTATTTCCTCGTTTAAGTTCTCGTCAAACAAACTATGGGAAACAAGATTCTTAACTATTTCTTCAGGTTTCAAAGGGTTTATGTTTAACCCAAACTTAAATCTCCACTCTTTCAAGAAATGATTTATTTCCTTTTCAAGACTTTGTAATGAAATACCGTCTTCTGATTGCTCTTCTCTGAATTTCGCATCAAAATCTTCAAAAGTGCGGGTAAGTTCTTGAAAAGACTTACTTGTTGTAACCACCTTTTTTACAATAAAATCCATAATTTTTCTTAAAGGCGACGGGCCAGAAAGTTTTAGTGTTTCATCTGTCTCTGCTATCTCAGGAATATATATAACGTTCCCTAATTTAGCTTGAGATATATTTTTTGCCCCATAAAAAAGGTTTTTAGAAAGAGCCCCGTTTTCGTAACCAAAAATATTACTCTGCGCAGGTTTAACCCTTTCAGGGTCATTCGATTTGAAATATCTTCGGACTTTTAAGATATTTTTTTCACTTTTATAAGCATCTTTCAGTGAATTAAACTCATCATTTGTAAGTTGATAAGTTATATCAATCCAGCTTTCGTTATCATCAACTGGAAATTTAGGAAAATCTCGTTTTTCATCATATTTTATGTCATCTTCATAGAAAATTCTGAGAGCAGTCAAAAAAGATGTTTTACCAGTGTTATTTGCTCCAACCAAAATAGAATAATCGTAAAGGTTGATGCTAGCATGCTTGATTAATCGGAAATTGTGAAGAGTGATAGACTTAATTTTCAAATTTGCAACTCCTCTTGTAAGTAATTATTCAAAAGTCACTTTACCATCTAAAGTGATTCTCGCGACTTTCCATTCATAACTGTTTTTGCTTATTGTGTTTTTCATTGATTCAATAATTTTAACTTGTTCTTGATTAACTGGCTTGCGCGATAGAAATGTTATGCTTTTTATTTCATCTCTTTGATTCAACCCATCAAAAACAATGAAATCGACTGGATGCATTATGGCCTTTATGTCATACGGATCATATTTCATTTTTCTAAATTCGGAACAAAGGCATCTTTCTATCAAACGCGGCACTTTTTTGCGCCCTCGTTCAATAGCTTTATCGCGTAATTCTCTTTCCTTTTCCTCGAAAAGTTCTTCTTTCCTTTGCAGTACCATGAGTTTTTGCTCATACTTGTCAAGCCAAGTCTTTGGCGCTTTACCAGTATATCTGAGATGAAGGTCACTTAATCTCAGCATTTCGCCACAACAAGGACAAAGACACAAAATCTTTCTAAATGACTGAAATATATTCAATAACTCGCTCATTACAACACCTTCAAATCAACTTTACCTTCCAGCACCGCATCTTTTATTATTCGCTGATGACGATTAAGCGACGAACTACCTGATTTTATTTCCAAAAATGTTATGAAATCAACTTTCCTTTTCAGCAACCCGTTAAAAACTATCACATCTATAGGTTCGTACAAGGGTCGGCATTCGCAAAACTGCAACTTCAAATCCTTGTATGCTGGAATAAACTTCTCGATTATTTTACCGAAACCGACCTCGACAGCTCTTTTTTCTGCCGTTACATCGACCGATATTTTTCTCTTTTCTAGTTCCTTCTCTCTTTTCATCAACTCGTTAAGAAGCAGTTGCTTTCTTTCCTCGGCAGGGCTTGGAAACTTTTTTGTTCCATCAAAAAGTAGCGTATCAGCTAACTTGAATTCGTTATTGCACATAGGACATTGCGCAATGAGATCTGACACAGCCAGATCCTTGATTAGCTGCTTAATTTCCATAAAAAGTAAATCTGATGATTGAATATTTAATATTTTTGAATATTTACTATTTATTATATCTCTAAAATTGAAGCAAAAAGACAAATTTGAGTAACTACAAAGTTGATTCCAAAAAAGCAACAGACGCAATATCTCTTGGTTTCTGTGCTGTTGTTCTGCCTTTCGTGCCGCATTGCTTCCGCAGTCAAAGCGGGTTTATGGAGTTGCCGTGCACTTTTTCCTGTGTCAGATGAAGAGCACTCATTCATTTTGTTCTTTGAAGCGTTTCAGCACTTCCTTCGGCACAGGATTAACATAATCTAAACCCACGTGCTTGCAGAGCCGCTCAAAATCAGTATCCGTCGTAACTATCGCTTTGGCTTGCTCCTGCCGCGCAAACGCCACGTACATGCAATCAAAAACATCATGCTTCAACTCCTCA
>JBNARN010000058.1:5109-7467 GCA_049718365.1 Candidatus Bathyarchaeales archaeon | reverse complement strand
CTTGATGGCTTTCACGTCGTACTGTTGCGCATAGAAGGTTTTTGCGAAGAAATCGTAGATGCCGTTTTCCGTGTGCGCGAAGTCTGAGGCGATGGTGGCGAGCACATGACTGCGGATTATTCGTTCAACCGCAAGCCTTGACCAAATCCTTTCCGGATGCGCGAGCACGTAGCTGTTCATTAGGTAGTCGGCTTCGTCAGCGGTTTTTGCGATGAGCACGGCTTCGCCTGCCTTATCATATTTGGGTCTTCCTGCGCGTCCTGCCATCTGCTTGTATTCCAGCACACTTATGGGGTAATAGCCATAGCCGGGTTCCCAGCGGCGGTAGTCCTGAATGATTACGGTGCGCGCTGGCAGGTTTACGCCAAAAGCCAACGTTGGAGTGGCAGTAAGGGCCTTGATCTTGCCTTGGCGAAATAGGTCTTCGATTATGCGTCGGTGTGCGCCAGCCAAGCCTGCATGGTGAAACGCGGTGCCGCATTTGACAAGGGCTGCGAGGTTTTCGCTGATGCGTGTTCTTTCGCCTGCTGATAGGATTTTTTCTGCCTCATTTTCCAGAGCTCTTTTTAGCGGTTTGGAGAGGGCTTCGGCTGTGTAGTCCGCGATTTTTTTGGCCCATGTTACCGAGTTTTGCCTTGTTGACGCGAAGACGAGCGCTTGTCCGCCTGTTTTTATTGTGTTCAATACGAGGTTGATGACCGGGTTTGCGGTTTTTTTGTCGATTTTTCTTGCGTCTCCGTCTTTGTATTGGATTTCCTCGTGCAGCAGTATGCCCTCTTTAAGCGTGACTGGGCGCCACTCGGTTATGACGTATTGGGCTTTGAGCCAAGCTGCGATTTCTTCAACGTTGTTTATGGTTGCGCTTAACGCGAGAATCTGCAGCGCCGGGTTAATCTGCGTTCTGCCTCGTTAAGTAGGTGCACTTCATCCGCGACTATCAGCGAGATGTCTTCCATCCATTTGGCGCGGTGCCGCAGCAGCGAATCGGCTTTCTCATTCGTGGTCACTATGATGTCGTGTTTTTCTAGCCAGGGGTCGCTGCTGTCGAAGTCGCCTGTGCTGATGCCTATGCTTAGGCGTTTGCCGTTCGCCTTGCGTATGGTCGCGTATTTCTGAAACTCGTCGAATTTCTCGTTCGCCAAAGCTCTGAGCGGCGTGAGGTAGACTGCTTTGCCGTTTTTCTCCAGCACATGTTTGAGGCTGCATAGCTCCGCTATCAGTGTTTTTCCCGAAGCGGTAGGGCTTGCCAAAACAAGGTTTTTGCCTTCCAGCACTCCAGCTTGGATGGCTTCTGCCTGTGGAGGATAAAGCTCGGCAATTCCTGTGCGAAGCAGAACCTCCTTCACTTGCTCTGGTATGGGCAGTTCTGTTACTTTCAAGTTTTTCGCCATCCAAGCCTGGTTTATTATTAGGTGAGTATGGGGTTTGCGCTGGTTATTAGTGTTTTTAGCGCCCAAGCAGCTTCAGCGTATCCTATTCGACGCTTCTGGTTGTTGCTGGTGCAGCTGCGAGGTATGAAAACTGAAGTGCTTGGGGAAAAACTATAGCCACCTTATGCAAAGGCTTGAAGTGGTCTGAAAATAAGGGCTGCTTGCTGTTTTCTTTAGGTCTTTTGTTGCGGCCGCGTCAATGGCATGTTATGCGTCTGTTTGCTGGGTGCGCTTCTCGAGGCGGCGCCAATTGGCGTTTCTTACAGAACCAAAATGCGGTAGCTGCCTCTTCAATGGGCTTTTCAACTCGAGACTTTCTGTTTTTAGTCGAAAGCTTCATAAATAAGAAGTGTTGAATAGACTGTGCCTTTAAAGGGTGAGGCTATATGTCCAAACCATTCTATGTAAAATATGAAGTGCCGAAAGAAATAGTAGATGCAGCCTATGAAGCCCTGCAGATTGCTTCAAAAACAGGTGTAGTCAGAAAAGGAACAAATGAAGCAACCAAAGCTGTTGAACGAGCACAAGCGAAGCTTGTAGTTATAGCTGAAGATGTTGACCCGCCGGAAGTTGTTGCGCATTTGCCGCTCCTCTGCGAAGAAAGAAAAATTCCCTACGTGTTCGTGCCAAACAAGGATAAACTGGGCAACGCTGTAGGCATCGAGGTTCCCGCTGCTTCAGCATGCATCATAAAAGAAGGAGAAGCAGCAGGCTTAATTAAAGAAATCATCACGCGGATTGAGCAGGCGAAAAGAGGAGCCCAGTAATGAGCAAAGAAGAGAAAACAGCAGCTGAAGAGGAACTTACTCCCTCAGAAGTTATCCAAATAATCGGGCGCACAGGCGTGACTGGAGAAATTACCCAGGTGCGAGTGCGCATTCTGGAAGGAAAAGACAAAGGACGCATTATAACGCGCAACGTTAAGGGT
>JBNARN010000058.1:0-4962 GCA_049718365.1 Candidatus Bathyarchaeales archaeon | reverse complement strand
AGCTGGCACTGGCATGATGTACGTGAGAAACGATGGCTCCATTTTATGGTTCTGCTCCAGCAAATGCAAGAAAAGCTCGCTAGAGTTTAAGCGAGATGCACGTAAGCTCAAGTGGACAACATACTTCGGCAAGGAAGAAAAAGGAAAAGCCTAAACGTAAGGGTAATCGTAGGCATTAATTTCCAACAATTTTTCTTTTTATTATCCGTTTAGTAAGCCAAGTTTGGTCGCGGTATTTAAGAGGTTAGAATATGTCTGGTTTTGACATGTGGTGCTGTTAGAAAGAACGGATTTATTAATACACGCGATATTCACGTAAAGGGTAAAAGATATGAGCACAAAAAAGAAAAGTCAGACACCCGAAAAAGTTAACCTGCTTGATTTAACAGCCGCAAAAAAAGCCTCTTTTCTCAAAAAGGCTAAAGAAAAATTGAGGCAACAGATGATGGAAGCAAAATTTTTGCAGTCGCTACTTGAAATTGAACGATTAACGATAAATGGGTATACAATTGATTTTGAAAACGGTAATCCAAGCGGACTGGCAACTGGCGAGTTTATACGCTTCTGATCCAAAGCATCCGCCATTATGTTGACATTTTTAATTAACTGTTTACAGAGGCAACGAGAATTTTGGTAGCGGGGAGTAGATTTGAACTACTGATCTCTGGGTTATGAGCCCAGCGGGTTAATCCTGGCTACCCCACCCCGCTACGTTTACGATTAAGGCCGATGTTTCAAACCCGTTTAGTAACTACTAACTTGCCAAATATTAATAGTTTCTTTTTCACTTTTGGCGAAAGCATTTTAGTTGCGACTATAACTCTTTTAGCAATGGTGTAAAGATCGAATGGACAAGCCGTACTTTCGTGAAATATTCAAGCCAGCCTTGGAAAATCCAGTCTTTGTTCAAGGGCTTCCCGGCTTCGGCAATGTTGGGCGCATAGCCGCGCATCTTTTGATAAAGTTTTGCGGAGCCAAACTTTTTGCAGAATTATATTCACCTTACTTCCCAGACTACGTGGCTGTCAGCTCAAAAGGGATATGCTTGCTGCCAAAATACGAGTTCTACTTTGCGCCGATGGAGAAAAACAATCTTGTAGTCATGACGGGAGAAATGCAACCCTCATTTGATGATGTGGTAGCGCATTATCACGTTTGCGCTGAAATAGTAGATTTCATCGAGAAACTCGGCTGCCATTTTGCAATAACCCTTGGCGGCGTGCCAATGCTAGAAGATAAGCCTCAAGTGTATGTGGCAGCCACCTCGCCACGGTTGGCAGCTGAATTCATGGAGAAAGGCGCCGTGATATACAGCAAAGGCAAAATAGTCGGGGGAACAGGGCTTACGCTGGCGCTTGCGAAGGAGCATAACATGGAAGGCGTATGCTTACTTGGCAGTACACCGGGTTTCAAGGCAGATCGCGGCGCGGGTTTTCTGGTTTTCAAGTTTTTGATGAAGGTTTTAGGAAAAGAGATAAAAGAGGGGTTATAAGAAAGAGCATTAATCTAGACACTTACAAAGTAGGGTTTCACAATGGCTGAGAATGTCGAAAGTAATAACATTGAAAGCGGTTTTGTCAACTCAAAATTTGGAAGAATTCTTCTGATAATCGCAGCTGTTTTTCTAATTTTTGCTGGGCCAACATACTTTTCTTACCTGCTTTTTGACGTTTTAAACGTGAGCTATGTTGCTTCAGTGGTTTCAGGCTTCATCCTCTTTATAGCCGGTTTGGTGCTGCTATTCTTTCTCGTCAAAAAGAAAGTTGTTTCATTTTAGCCAAGTTTTGCCTCAGATACCCCAGGGTGCATCATCGCAGTCAGCATTTTGGATTCTTCATCGGCATCTTCTAGAAAGCCTTTAGCGCAATTATTAAATCTTCTTTGGCATTCCTCCGCCCGTTGGAAAAGCATATAAAATATTCACAAGCGAATACTAAGTATGCAAGATGGCAAGAAAAAACGGCTCGAAGAAATGGTTGGCAAAAATGAGGAGTCGACAAAAAGAACCACCATAATACTTGACAAGGAAGAAAGAGAATTCGTAGATTCGTTGATAAAAGAGGGGAAGGAGCCAGGCATCAAACCGCTCATTTCCAAGATGCTTGACGTTTACCGAAGTATGATGGTTTATGATTGGCGTTTTCCAGGAGAATACTACTGCGGCATAAGCCGCATCGCCTTCGTCAACGTGGAACTGCTCAACATTCTAATCCAGCATATTCCAAAAGAGAAATGGCATGAGCTCGGCGTAAAAATGGGCGAAGCCCTAAAAGTCTCGATGGAGACCACGCTGGGTTTTCAGGCAACGCAACGTGAGAACTGGGAGAGCATTTTCAAACGTTTAAGAGTTCAGGGCTTCGGAGACTTCTATCTTAAAGATAAGTATTTGCTTGTAAAAATGCCCTTTATCAGCCACGTGGAAATTTGGCAGGGCATTCTCGAAGGGCTTTTCGATGTGAAATTGGATGTCAAAACTACTGTGCCGCCGCTGGTTTTCGAAATAAAAACGCAAAAAATGCTGCCTCCTCAGTAATTACAGGGATGCCAATGTTAAATATCTGAAAAGATATGTTTATTAGGAACTGCGTAACTTATGGTGCGCTTTAGTGAGCAAAGTTGAGGGATTGCGTTCATACAAGGCGGTTGCATTCATTAACAGTAAAGGCAACCAAAGCTTCGTTAGCCTAAAAGCGAAAAAGTATTTTAAACTACGTGCATCCCTCAAAAGAACGATTTTCTCACGCAATATTACAACTGCGTTTAGAGGTATCTCTAACAAAAAGTTAAAGGTGATGAAAAAATGGAGAAAGTAAAATTTGCCATACCCGCCGGCTCCTTAGCCAAAGCAACCTTCGAGATTCTGCAACGCTCCGGATACAAAGTTTCCGGACAAGACCGCACATACCGCCCAACAATCAATGACCCCAAAATCGAGTTGAAAATCCTGAGACCGCAAGAAATTCCTGTTTTCGTCGCTGAAGGCTTACAAGACGTGGGCATCACTGGCCAAGACTGGATTAAGGAGACAGGCGCTGACGTTGAAGTGCTTCAGAACCTAGAGTATGGGAAAATAAGGCTGGTAGTAGCCATACCCAAAAGTTCAGCTGCCAGCACACTCTCGGAACTCATGGAGGACGTGTGGAGCAAAGGCAGAAACTTTCGGGTCTCCACCGAATACCTAAACATTGCCGCGGAATACGTGAAAAGCAACCCTGCCTACAAGAAGCGCTTCGGCGACTCTGCGCCGCTGATAGTAACGCCGTGGTGGAAAAAAGGCGAAAACCCGCGAGCCAAAATATTCCTGTCTTTCGGAGCCACAGAAGCCAAGCCGCCGGAGAATTCAGACTGCATAATAGACGTCACTGAGACAGGTTCAACCTTGGACGCAAACAACCTGAAGATAATCGAAACTGTTCTACAATCCTCAGCTGTGCTTATAGCGAATAAGAAGGCGTTGGCTGACCCGCAGAAGAAAGAGAAAATCTTTGATATCCTAACATTGCTGAAGGGCGTGGTTGACGGCGCCAAGAGAATTCACATATTCGTAAACGTGGAAAAAAGAAACCTGCAGAAGCTGCTCGCCGAGCTGCCCGCATTGAAGAATCCAACCATAGCGCCGTTGGCAGATGAAAACTGGTGCTCCGTCAACACGATAATCGAAAAAGACTGCCTCATAGACCTCTTGCCTAAAATCCGTAAGCTTGCACAGGGACTTGTAGTCTACGAGCCACGGCAGGTGCTGGCCTTGGATGAGATAAGTAGGAGAGAAGGAAACGGGTGCGAAACCAAGCGCCAGTGAAAGCCTGGAAATCCTCTGCGCTTCCGCCAAATTGGCTCAAAAGGCAGACACCAACTGAAAACGCAAACGAAAAGATTGAAAACGACGTTAAAGCCATAATCAGCTTGGTAAGAAAAAAAGGCGACGCCGCGCTTGTTGAGCTAACAGAAAAGTTCGACAAAGCCCGCTTGAACGCGGCGGATTTGCGAGTTAAGCCCGCAGAGATAGAAGCAGCTTATCGAGAAGTCAGCGAAGCACAGATTTCCGCGCTCAAGCTAATGAAAGATAAAGTCAGCGCGTTTGAAAGTCTAAAGCTGAAGCAGGCGCCGCTGAAAACATCCAAAGATGGCATCACCATTCAAAGTGTTCTACGTCCAATCGAAAGCGTATGTTGCTATGTGCCAGGCGGCTTGGCTGCCTATCCCAGCACGCTCATCATGACCGCGGTGCCCGCAAAGGTGGCTAGTGTCTCTCGGATAGTGGTGTGCTCGCCGCCTAACGCTAAGGGCGCGGTGAATCCGCTGGTGCTTGTTGCCGCAGACATCTGCGGCGTTACTGAGGTCTATAAGGTTGGCGGAGCCCAAGCCATAGCAGCTTTAGCCTATGGCACAGAGACAATTAAGCCTGTTAAAAAAATTGTGGGGCCAGGAAACAGGTACGTTACTGCCGCAAAGATTCTCGTTTCAAAGGATGTCGCGGTTGACATGCCTGCTGGACCCAGCGAAGTTCTCGTGATAGCTGACGAAACTGCAGACCCTAAGCTTATTGCCCTTGACATGATTTCGCAGGCTGAACACGGCACGGACAGCGTTGCCGGGTTGATAACGCCCTCGGAGAAGCTTGCAGAGGAAGTGCAGCGTTGGCTGGAGAAAACTGTTGCGGTAGCCGAGCGGCGCGAAATAATCGAGGCAGCGCTGGAGAGATATGGTTTCATAATAATCTGCAGAGACTTGGCGGAAGCTGCCGAGTTGGCTAATGCGTTTGCGCCGGAGCACCTTGAGATAATGACGCGTGACTCTGAGAAAATAGCGGAGAAAATCACCTCAGCAGGCCTCATCCTTGTCGGCGCATACAGCCCTGTTGCCCTAAGTGATTATGCCAGCGGCACAAATCATGTTTTGCCCACGGGTGGCTTCGGTAGCGCGTTTTCAGGCTTATCAGCGCTTGACTTCGTAAGAAGAGTC
>JBNARN010000057.1:0-7834 GCA_049718365.1 Candidatus Bathyarchaeales archaeon | reverse complement strand
GGGAAACTGCCAGGTCCAAACTCTGCTGTAGCTCCAATTAATGCCTAAATTAACGATGATATTAAGCCCGGCTGCCACGGCGTAGTCACAAATTTCAGTTGTAGCGGTTTCGTTGTTGCTTATGGGCCATGATTGCAGAACAAAGAGGTTCGTGTAACCCTTTACCTTGTCGATTAACAATTTAGCTTCCGTGGTGGTGTTGCCGCAAAAGGTGACTCCAACATAAAAGTCTGATGGCGCCTCTTTGTTATTGCTTGATATGGAGTGTGAAATAAAGAATAGCGCCGCTAAGATCAGCAGTATAAGCACTATAGATAAAACGGCGGTTCGCTTCATCCCTTTTTTGGCTCCGTTAATCGAGTTAACTATGGCATTTGCGGGCTTTGCTTAATCGTTACAGGCGTTAGGGTCTTTATTTTTTCTTTATTTTGATTTTACCGCTAAAGTTTCTTATGCTATCTTCGCAAACGGACTTTTTCCACTTGCATAAACCCTTTATTATCTCGCTCAAGTAATACTCAAATTCCTCTTCTGTTAGGTTGCTGGCGCATTCGACCCGGTAAACGATTTCATCCTTCTCTCGGCTTGCCGTTATCGACACCAAAACATTATTCTCGCTCATAACAGTTTCCTCGCTGTTTATTTTTAGGCTTTTTAGATTTAAAATTGTTTCATTTCCGCGCGTTAATTTAGGTGCTTTTAGTACTTCAAAGTTAGATAGAGCAATACTCCCAGTGCCAGCAGCGCGAACATGTCGGGCAGCATTGCGAATGGCCCAAGTCCAAACGGTCGGAAGCCTGCGAGGTATATTACGATAGGGTTAGAAACAACTGTGTAGAGCAATAAAACCAGCGCAAACACTATTAATCCAGTAACAAACTCCGATTTTGTCTTTCTGTATAAATTAACATAGGTTCCAAGCAAGATGATTACAAGTGTCAAGTTTATTGAAGAGATGACTGTTTTGGCTATATAAAAAATCTCCAAGTCTCCTCTAAAACTAAAGCTACTCGGATATGGCGGTGTAAACGGCCTGGGTTCCAGTAAGGGCGTGGTTCTTTCAACCGTAATAGCCCACGCTGCTGCAAGAAGACCGACCATGGCTATCAGAACAATAATTAAACCAAATTTTACTTTATCATTCATACAAGTTTTCATCTACATTACTCCCTTTTTTCCTTTTTCCAAATTCTGTTCAATATCTCCTCAAACACAGCGTAATTTTCCTCTAGAAACGGAGAAAGAAAGTAGGTGGTGCCGTAACCTTCCCCTGCGGTGGTTATGAGTCTGTTTTTCTGTAGAACCTTCAAGTGATGTCTTATTGTTCGATAATCCAGCGCCAGAAGAGAGGCCAATTGGTTTGCGTTCTGCGGTGCTTCCCGTAGCGCCTCAATTATTCTAGCACGCGTTACACCACCACGAGTGCCTGCTATAAGCCAGCCCAATATGTATTTTAAGCTGCGTGTATTAGCAGACACCGAGTTTCTTCCCTTCAACACTCTTTGGACAAACTGAATATAGCAAGCAGTAAATATAGTTTATAGCTGCCTTTGAGTTATTAAGCACGAAAATGAGCCATTTTCATCCCGTATTTTAAAATAAAGTCAATAATTTAATAATTGTTTGGCTTAGCCCATAATTCTTCTTACATCTTGCAAAATTGTGTCTGAAGGTATTGCAAAGCCTATGCCCTGTGAATCTTCAACAATTGCCGTCGCCATGCCGACTACTTGGCCTTGGTAGTTCAGCAGCGGCCCGCCAGAGTTACCCGGGTTCAATGGCGCTGTCGTCTGTATAATATTAGTCAAAGTCGAGCTTTCTGTGGTTATGGTGCGGTTTAGGGCGCTTACTATGCCGTTGCTCATTGAACCCTCCAAGCCATAAGGTGTGCCAACCACCACAACAGGATCTCCTACTCTAAGCGTTGACGAACTAACCATGGTGAGCGGTTTCAACTCGCTTTGCGGCGCACTTGTTATAAGCACCGCGACATCATTGCTTGGGTTAGAGCCTTTAACTGATGCTGAATAAACTTTTCCATTGGTAAATGTTACTGTTATGTTCACTGCACTCTCAATTACGTGATTATTTGTTAAGACCACCAACTGCCCTGAATAGTTGTAGACAAATCCTGAACCTTGTACTTGCGAGTAAACGATACCGTACCAGACAACGGTGCGTCTTAATCCTTTAACCACAACAACTGATTCGCGCACTCGCTCGAAAAGTTGGGAAAGTGAAACGTTCTCGCCTAACAAGTAAATTATGTTCGTTGCCGGCTCGATGCTGTTAATTTGCGCTTGAAGAGATAAGAGTTGACTTCTAAGATCAGTAACTTCTTGCATAATTTCATCGATTCTTTGGCTGGTTACATTGATTGCTTGGAGACTACTGATTTGGCTGTGAATCTCAGAAAGTCTGCGTTGCAGAGCATCAATTGTTTGCAAAATGCTGCTCTGATTTTGACCGGCTACTTCTGCCTTCGCTTGGAGCTCATCGATTCGCTCCTGAATTGTTGCCAACTGCTTTTGTAGCTTATCAATTTTATCTGAAGCGGCGGTGTTGCCCGTCCAATAGCCGATAAGCCCGCCTGCAGTGAGGCTTGCCACTGCAATCACTACTACGAGAAGGAGCGAAAGTGTTCTTTTCTGTTCTTTCGGAGGCTCCAAGGTGGCTACCGCCTAAATATTATGGTCATCAACAAGCAAGGGGTCATTTGGGGTAGGGATTTGCTTGTTGCTTTTTGCAGCTTTATCCGCTGCATTCGCAGCATTAAAAATGTTGCGAATAGTTATTTAATGATTTTTCCAAATTTGTTTCAAAATTTATTTGCGCGCTATATTATTGAAGGTTGTAAAATTCTGTAGAGATTAGGGAATGATTCTGAAAAACAGTTTAATGCTCTATTTTTACAACAACTTTCAGCAACCAACAAAGGGGGCTGATTAACTGACACAGGTAAATCCAGAATTACGGGCGAAGCCTATAGCGTCAAGCAAAGCAGCACTCCCTTTATTGTTTTTTAACATCCCTCTTTTTGGTTGCTTTTTTTCTGAAATAGCTTACCGGGTGAACTAGTTGGGTATCCTATCAAGAGCTGTCCGAAACATATCACGGCGCAAAATCCGCGCTTTGTTAGTGATTATTGCCTTGGGTTTTTGCATGGCAATTATGGTTTCCATTCCAGCAGGTGTAACCGCGAATCAGGAATCTACCTTGGCTTTAACTCAGAATCTTGGCAACGTTATCACTCAGACAGAAGCAACAATTAACCAGACATTGACACAAATAGAGTGCACTTTGACCCCAAGCTTTGAAGGGTTTGGTGTTGCGCCGCCCAGCTCTGGCGGTATGGGTACTATGCCTCAATCTCCTAGCACTGGCGGCTCCACCGGGTCTGGCCCATTCGGCGGAGGCAGCATTCCAGGCCAATTTGGCGGCAGCCAATTCGGTAGCCGAGGAACAACTCCAATGAATGAAAGCCTCTATTATGACATTAGCTCAATTGAGGGTGTTGCCGCGGTTGTGCCAACGTTAACGGTGTCGCAGGGAACTAATCAAACGATTGAAATGTTCGGGCGAAATTTCACACGGCTTATCGTGGATTACATCATCGAAGGTGTTCCCTTAACTTCCGCTGTTAATGACTATCCTATTCTGCCAACGAACATCACTGCTGGGCGGAATCTGCAGGCAGGAGACAGCGGTGTCGTTCTCATAAGCGCTAATAACTCGGCGTTTTTCGGCGCTGGAGTTGGCGATACAATTGAGATTCTGGGGCAAACCTTTCTGGTTGTCGGCATTCACGGCTCCACAGGCGTTGAAGACCAGTTGACATTATACATGAACCTATCTGACGCGCAATCATTAACCAATAATGTTGGATACATAACGGGTTTAACGGTGTTCGCTGAATCCAGCGATGTTGTAAATGACGTTGCAAACGCTATAAGCGAATTACACCCAGAGCTCACCGTGGTCACAAGCCAACAGCGCCTACAGCAGCTTGAGACTATGCGAACAAATTACGAGACAGCTTTAGCTAATGCCGAGGCAACTCTTGCGCAAACACAGGGCACCGCAATTCAAGTGACAATCGTGGCTGTTGCAGCGGCAAGTTTGATTGTTCTGTTCGTGATGCTGTACACTGTGCGTGAAAGAACACGCGAGATTGGCACGCTTAAGGCTATAGGCTTCAGCAACTGGACCGTGATGACCCAGTTTATGCTTGAAGGTGTACTATTAAGTCTGGTGGCAGGCTTAGTTGGCATCGCGGTAGCTAGTTTTGCTGCGCCGACACTCTCCGGGCTATTGCTGCCCACCTTAACACAACAAGTTAACCTCGGTCGCGGCGCTGCCGCAACATCGGTGTCCACTGGAACAGCCGCTATAGCTTTGACGCCTGAATTGGTGCTGATGGCGCTTGGTGCCGCTGTCCTTCTAGGCGCGTTGGGTAGTTTGTACCCCGCATGGCGGGCAGCGAGAACAAGACCAGCGGAGGCCATGAGGTATGAATGAAGCAGTATTGAAACTAGAAAATTTATCCAAAACCTACTTGCTCGGCAAGCGCAACGTGCAAGCTCTTTCCAATGTAAATCTTGAAGTGAATAAAGGCGAGTTTGTCGCTATAATGGGGCCGTCTGGCTCAGGCAAGACGACACTGTTGAACATCTTGGGCTGCCTTGATAAGCCGACTGCAGGAAGGGTTCTGCTGGACGGTGTTGATGTTACAAGTTTGCCGGAAAAAGAGCTATACAAAATACGCGGTAGCAAGATCGGGTTCGTTTTTCAAACTTTTAATTTGCTGCCTTATCTGAATGCACGGGAGAATGTGGAATTACCCATGGAAAGCCGAAAATTGTCTAAAGCTGAGCGTAGACAGCGAGCCAGCGAGCTTTTGGCGATGGTCGGTCTCTCTGGAAGAGAAGAGCATAGGCCTCAGCGTCTTAGCGCTGGCGAGCAGCAGCGAGTAGCAATTGCAAGAGCGCTGGCGAATAATCCGGCTTTGATTCTTGCGGACGAGCCTACAGGAAATTTGGATGCCAAAAACAAGTATGAAATTGTCCGGCTACTTGCTAACCTCAACATTAATCAAGGAACAACCATCATAATGGTTACACACGATAGCCATGTGGCTTCTCAAACGGAGCGGCTGCTCTTTTTGAACGATGGAAAAATAACAAAAGAGAAACAGGGACTGCATTTGGTGAAAAAGAAGCTTATGTGCCCCTTCTGCGGCGGAAAAATTCAAGCTGACGACGCTGTATGTCCCTCTTGTAAGAAAAAACTGCGATATCAAGGTGACGATGATGGAGACTGAACCGAAACCTGAAATCCGCAAGTCTTCCACGAAATTCATCGTGGCCGTCATAATATGCAGCCTTTTAGCAGGCGGCTTGCTCGGCTACGCATTAAGTAATATGCTTCTGGCACAGCGCATAAGCGATCTGCAGAATCAAATTTCGACGCTTCAAAGGCAAATCATAGCTTCCCAAGGAACATCGAACACGATAAGCGGCGATAATACCTTCGTAATCGGCGAGAACGCATCGCTTGCGCAACTCTACAATGAAGTCAGGGACTCGGTTGTGGTAATTCGCGGGTTACTTGTGCAATACGATATTTTCCGCCGCGCTTACTACTCACAAGTTCAAGGCTCAGGCTTCATCTACAACTATTCAGGGCAGATAATTGTTATCACAAATTGCCACGTGGTTCAAGATGCGATTAACATCACTGTAACCTTCATAAACGGCAACGGCTACGACGCCACAGTCATCGGCTCTGATCCATACGCTGACCTCGCAGTGCTTAGGACAAACGCGCCTGAGAGCGAATGCAAACCCTTAGAGATAGTCAGTTCCGCCTCATTAAATGTGGGTGACCCAGTAATAGCCGTCGGCAGCCCCTACGGTTTAGCGGGCTCAATGACCACTGGCATAGTCAGCGCTTTGGGTAGAACGATCACTGAAGAAATGTCCGGTGGCTATCCGATAGCAAACGTGATACAGATGACCGCGCCCATAAACCCGGGTAATTCTGGTGGGCCGCTGCTGAACTACCAAGGCCAAGTAGTCGGCATAACCACGGCAATTCTAAGTGATTCTGAAGGCTTGGGTTTTGCTATTCCATCAAGCACGGTGCTCCGTGAACTTGATTCTCTTATTAAGAACGGCTCCTACAATAATCATTCATGGATAGGTGCTTTAGGAACCGATATGACATATGAAATAGCCAAAGCAATGGGCGTCAACGTGACATACGGCTGGCTTATTGCCCAAGTTGCCAATGCTGGTCCAGCTGCCGAAGCAGGTTTACGTGGCGGTTCCCGTATCGTTTCAGTTGCTGGGGAATCTGTGGCTATTGGTGGCGACATAATAATCGCGATAAATAGCACGAGAATCAGGGGGATAGATGATCTTTCAACTTTTCTGGAGGAATACACTTTGCCTGGCGAGACAATTGACGTGACGATTGTTCGAGGCAATCAAACTTTGACTGTGCTGCTAAAGCTGTCTGCGCGGCCATAGTTAATAGTTTACTTTCATTTTAGTTTTGAAGGTGTTGCTCATTTGCTGCATTGGAAAGTTAAAGGCTGTTTCGTTTAGCTTAAAGTTTGAACTAAAAAGTTCCCCTAAAAAGACAGCCCAAGTATGCCTTTAAATTATTTAAAAAGGTCTATATTTGGGTGTAATTTTGAAGAAATTCTGAAAAATCCATTTAAACTCTATCTGCGAGTCTAAAACAAAATTTGAGACCATATGTAAAAAGCGCTTCGAAAGGGTTTAGCCTATATGGATAAAACCGATAACTGTCCCTGTGGAAAACCTGTCGCAGACACCGAAAAAAGCTACGCTGTACTTGACGAGCGAGGAGTTTTGTGGCATGGCGCCTGCTTCATCTTAAAAGAGCGCGTAAAGGCTAATCCCCAAATGCCAAGGATTGTTGTTAAGGGGAAAGAGGAAAAGCAGCTAGTGGGCTGCATAGTTGAAGCGAATGATGCTTGCACCGTATGGGCTTATGAATGTTGGATTGAAGCGAACGGCGATAGCTGCATCATTGATTTGGGTGGCAATATTATCTTTGCGTATCAAAACGCACGAATTCACGGTTTAACGCCGACTTCTGTTCTTTTCGTTAAAGACGCGCTTTATGTGAACCGTGAAGTGCCAATTCATAAAGTCAAGAAGCCTTATGAAACCTTAGAAGTCGGAAAAATGAAAAGATGAAGCCGCCCCACTTTTAGTGGCGACAACGTGACTTTCCCAATTTCCTATATCGCTGCAACATGGGATAGTCTGCTGAAAATGACTGTTTAGTCGCTTTTTGATACCAAAACAAATAAAAGCCGCCTAGCTTTCCATGAAAGCGTTTAATGTGAAGGTGAGTATATGCCTGCTGAAATCTTTGATGCAGAAAAATTTGTGGCAATGAGCGCCAAGGCAAAATACTGCGGTGTTAAGCGGCTTAAGGATGCCGTGAAGCTTAAGCTTCGCACGCCAAGTAGGCTTTATACTTTGAAAGTGGAGCCGCTAAAGGCAGAGGAAATCATTAAGAAGCTCAAATGCGAAATCAAAGAGCTATAAGCGGTTTCTTTTCTTAGTTTCCAGCGATTTTTAGAAATTCCAAATTTCAGAATCTTCCAAGAAAAACAGGAAAGAAAATTGTGGTATGAAATTGCAGCGTTTATTCGGTTGCCTTCGGCTTTTTCGGTCTTAACGAACGCACCGTTGCGCCTGCACGCCACATTTCCGAATTGCCCATCGCGGCTAATTCCTCGGCAAGTTTCTGCCTGTAATCTGGCGCTTGGCTTTTTTCAAGCACAATTCGTGTT
>JBNARN010000056.1:0-7953 GCA_049718365.1 Candidatus Bathyarchaeales archaeon | reverse complement strand
CTGGGCTGTCTTCATAATCTACAATAAGCCGCTGGTTCACGAGAGCAGCAACCTGATTCAGTCAATGACGTGGCTACTTGTATTCACGATGCTGCCGTTGCTTCCAGCCGCAGCCCCTTCTACAGCAAGCATTAGCGCTTTACAGGCGCCCGCTTGGCTTGCCATCGTGTACACCTCTGTTTTCTGCTGGGTGATTCCCTACTATTTATGGCTGAAAGGCTTACGGCATATTTCGCCTGTTACTTCCACCGTGGTTCTCTTAACCGAAATAATAGTTGCCACGGCAATTTCGATGCTATTTCTCGGAGAAGCATTCACATTTGTCTCCGGTATCGGCGCCCTCCTCATAATAATTGCTATTCTGCTCGCCACTTGAACAAGCTTGCGTAAAAGGCTAAGTAACAGATGCATGCTAAAATCTAGCAGTGGCGAAGCGAAATGCCCGACAAAGAAATTATCGATTTGAGAAGCGACACGGTGACTTTGCCCACCAAAGAAATGCTGGAGGCAATTCGCCATGCGGAACTGGGCGACGACGTTTTCGGAGAAGACCCCACAGTGAACAAGCTTGAGCGGTTGGCGGCTGAAAAAATGGGCAAGGAAGCCGCGTTGCTCGTCACAAGCGGAACCCAAGCTAACCTAATCGCTTTGATGAGTAACACGAAACGCGGAGACCTCGTCATACTTGAAGCTGAATCGCACATTTACTGGTACGAAGTCGGCGGCATCTCCATGATAGCGGGGCTGCTGCCTTGGCCGGTTAAAAGTCGCGCTGGCGCGCCAACGCCAGAAGACGTTAAAGCCGCTATACGACCGAGAGACATACATTTTCCTGAGCCCGCGCTCGTCTGCCTCGAGAACACGCATAACCGCCACGGCGGCACGATCATCACACCCAACCAGATCAAGGCAATAAGCGAGGTAGCTCACGCGCATGGCCTTAAGCTTTACTTGGATGGCGCCCGCATCTTTAATGCCGCCGTCGCGTTGCAGATAGATGTAAAAGAATTCACAAGGCATGTTGACAACCTCATGTTCTCCCTGTCTAAGGGCCTTTGCTGCCCCGTCGGCTCCGTGCTAGTTGGCACCTGCGAATTCATCGAGAAAGCCAGGAAAATCCGCAAGATTTTAGGCGGCGGCATGCGGCAAGCAGGCATAATCGCGGCGCCGGGCATTGTGGCGCTGGAAACCATGATTGACCGCTTAGCTGAAGATCATAAGAACGCGCGGCGCCTAGCCGAGGGCATAGCCAAAATAGACGGCGTCCAAATTGACTTGAGCCGCGTGCAAACTAACATTGTTTGCTTCGACGTTTCTGGCTTGGGAATGAGTGCTGACGTGTTCGTTGCGAAGCTTAAGGAGAAAGGCGTACTAGCCTTAACTATGGGTGAGAACAAAGTGCGACTGGTAACCCACAGAGGCATTGAAAGAGAGCATGTGGAAAAAGCTGTAGCTACAATAGAGGCCATCGTATCGGACAACCGCGCGTAATGAAATGGCGCCAAGCCAAAAGAAAGCACTGCGCAAAATTATTTTTAATTGATGATTCTTTAGCCCACAGAAGAAGCGGCTGAAGGTCTGATTTGAATCCGTATGCAAACGATGATTCTCCTGCAAACATCCTCTTATGCGAGGAGCTTAAGTGCGGATTCAGTAATTCAAGTGTTTGGAAAGAATTGGATTATGTTGTGACTTGTTTTTGCTGTGTAGCTTGCGAAAGAGGCTGCGGAGGCGCTGAGGGCTGCTTGGCTGTTTGCTCTAAACTGACAATTTTGTTGTGATAGATTCTTGCGGCTATGCAGAGGCCTGCTGCCACAGTTGCCAGCCAGAAAGGCCATATGAAAGCAGCGGACATTAGGATGGTTACGGTTGTGCCTTGAGTCATG
Organism: Candidatus Bathyarchaeales archaeon; assembly: GCA_049718365.1. Taxonomy (GTDB): domain Archaea; phylum Thermoproteota; class Bathyarchaeia; order Bathyarchaeales; family Bathycorpusculaceae; genus JAOAIV01. The sequence goes on along the minus strand of JBNARN010000056.1, from coordinate 6,067 downwards.
TTTTGCGGAAGTGTAGTTTCAGATGAGCCTATCAATGGGACGTCTAGACTGAACATTGATTTGGCGAGCATAGTAATAACGATGAGACCTACCACGAAGAACAGCAAGGAGTATAATGGCTTCCTGTAGCCGAAACCCAGTAGACGTTTAGAATACGACTTTGTTGGCTTGATTGAGTATATCATGATTGCTATGCCTCCTGCGGCCAACGAGATTATGCTGCCAATGTTAAGTGCTAATATGATGGGAATTGTAAATGCGTCGCCAGCAAAATTGAAGTTTGTGTTCAAAGGCGAAGCGTTTGCTCTGACTAAATCGTCTCCGACTGTGAGTTGCCACCAAGGGACGAAAAGCGAAATTATGATCAGCAGGAATATTGTGATGCTTCCTGCGAGGCCAAACCAGTTAATTTCGCCCTGCAAAGCTACTCACCTTGTTGAACAAGAGGAACAATTAGGTCGATGCTTTCTGGCACTTGCACGGTTATGCCGCTAACGTCTATGCCTAAATTAACCAGCCTGACACCCATGCTTGTTTCATCTGAGTGCCTATTGATGAAGTGTTCTTCAGCTTCCTCAGTCCAAGTGAATATTATCTCAATAACTGCGGTTGCACGTGCATCTAACTGTACGGGCTTGCTTAGACTTGCGTTGCCGAGAATAAAGCCATGCGCTGCGCATTCGACATCTGCGGATACTGATTTTATTTTCAAGTCCAAGTTGAATGGATTGGTGAAGCTGAAGGTTGCGGTGATGGTTTTTGTTTCCGGGTCAAATGTGGCGCTCATGTATTTCGGAGGCTCCATTGATTCGCCGGTGTTTATTGTGCTGCTAACTATTTGCTCTACTTCTGGCGGGATGACCATTTCCACAGGGTTGCTGCTGTAAATAATTGCTACTGCCGCGACTGGAGCAGCGATGGCGCCAACGTTAATAAGAACAAGGATTAACCCGAGAATTTGCATAATAAATCCTCATTTTACTTGCTAATTTACTTAGTTGTTAGAAGCATGTTTTATGTTTTGTGGATAAGTAACAATTGAGATTACAGCATTTGCAATCTCTGGGGGCATAAAGTTTAATCAGCAATCAGTTTTTGATGAATGACTACATGATTTATGGAAAGGTGCAAGTGCTCAAGAGGATAATTGATTCGGATAACACAATTGCACTTGTAATCAGATTTAAATGCTTAGATGGTATTCTTGAATGCTGATTCGTAACTCCTTCAAAAGACCCAGAAGCGATTTTGGAAGTTTAAATTGTAAACTGAAAACTCGGTGACAGAGAAATAGAAGTAATAAAAGAGGCTCTTATCAGGCAGGTTATATGTGTTTTATGAAATATTTTTCATAATCACTTCGGAAAGGAACAGACTTATTCTATGGGAGTTATGAAGATCAGCGATGAAAGGTTTACGCATTTGACTAGAACATGGAGTTTACTTTTGCAGAGAAGGTTTACCTTGTTGGCATCTGTGCGACTTAGGCATCGTAGAGGCGGCTAATTACCTTTGCCCTATTCATTCTGTATATTTTTACTATTATTTTTGCGTGAAATAGGAGATAAGATCGAGAATCGCTTTCTTTTTTTCGTTATCCAGCTTTTCAATTGCCAACAGAAGTTCCGAGAAATCCCATGGTGTCTTTATTTTTTCTCCTTGAGTGCTTAAATTGATCATAATTGATTTTTCTTCTTCTGCTTCCTTAATCTTATTTAGTAAATAGTATGCGCTGACTTTTATAAGGCAAGATAAGGCTTTTTCTTCTGTTGTTTTTGATATGGCAAATGCCTTTTCTGCCATATTCAAGCCCTTTGTATAATCCCCAAGAATTAGAAGTAGCTGAGCAACTTTTGCTAATGAAATAATATTAGAGTCCAATTCCATCGCTTTTTCGAAGGCTCTTAGTGCTTCTTCGTGTCTTCCAAGTTTTTCAAGTGCTACTCCCTTGTTGTACCATGCGTCGTGGTTGTTTGGGTTTAGTTCTGTTGCTTTGCTGAAGGCTGTTAGTGCCTCTTCGTGTCTTTCAAGCTTTCCGAGCGCTAAACCCTTGTTGTACCATGCGTTATAATCGTTTGGTTTTAGTTCTATCGCTTTGCTAAAAGCTGCTAGTGCTTCTTCGTACCTCCCAAGCTTTCCGAGTGCTACGCCCTTATTGAACCATGAGGCGTAATTGTCGTTCTTTAATTTCAAGACACATTCAAAGTATGCCAATGCGTCTTCATACAAGCCTTGATTTGCAAGAAAGTATCCTACCGCAAACAGTTCGTCGATAGCTTTCATTTCGAACAATATTTCTTTCAGAAGTCTTGCATCATCAACAATCTCCGTCTTGCAAGAAGGATATTCACAAATCACCCCTTTTTTATCGTCCAAATAAGCATCTGCTATAGAATACTTTTCCACACCCGAAGAAGGCAATATTCTCAACATTGAATAAGACTCAACAATCTTGGAGAAGTAGCCATCCCAGTCGCCTTTTCCATCGAATATTTGCTTCCAAACAGCCTTAAGAAGTTGAGCACTGTACGCTGAAATGTAGCATGTCCTCAAAAGCTTCGCAGACTTCAAAATAGCTTTTTCGTTGTCATCTAAATTTTCCTCATAATTTTGTCGTTTTCTCAGCGTATCAAGAACCAATTGGTCAACAGTTCCAGTAAAATCTTCTGGAAATGGCTTATTCAGACCAGCCGCAATACGCTTCCCTTCATCATTAGAATACTCACATAATTCCAAAGTATCCTCTTTAGAAAAAAATCGAGTAAATTCTGGTTTTTCGCATATTGCATTAAATACTTCCTTATGGCACGTGGCAACAACTATAATCCGCTCCGCCACCTTGTAAAAATTCGCTGCAAAGTCTGCTAAATCAAACGCGCCTAAATAACGTTCAAGATCATCGAAAAACAAAACAACAACAGGCCATTTCCGCCAAAAACGCTTTCAATAATAGGACGCTTTCCAGTTTCCAAAGAGGGATCCACAGCCACAACGATCATATCATTGAATTTCTTTTCAAAAGAAAGTTGACGCAAAACCTCTATGACTATCCGAGTTTTCCCCAATCCTGAAGAACCAACAATAACTACCTTATCTTTTTCTTCTAACAGATCCTTAATCTTTTGACTTCTCTCAGATGAGTAAAAGAATTCATTCCACCTGCTCACATCATGTTTAAGCAACTTGCAAACTTTACACAATACTGCAGGTTTGAGGGTTTTCTCTCTTAACTCCTTAGCTTGGATTAAGGTCTGTTCATCAAACAATTATTTTATCACCATATCCTCGTTCCTTCTGAGATTTGGAATATAAAATTATGCACGAAGGAATCATTAATAACACTTGGACAGCCTAAACGAATATGAGGGACTAAAGATAGCCCTAAAGCGATTCTGCGCATTCAAAATGATAAAAGCCGAAAAGAAACAACAAAAAGAGTGACAAAAGAAGAAAGGCCAAAACTCTTAGAAGCCAGACTAAAAGGGTTTTTTCCGGCATTTGGCGGCTGGAAAAACTCCAATTTTCCACGTGGAAAATATCGCAACCAAACAGAAACCAAAACCACGGTTTCGGTTTGCCTCTCCCAAAAAATTTAGTGGAGAAAGCTAAGAAAAACAGGCTAAACCTCTCAAAAATCCTCGAAGAAGCCCTAAACTCAATACTAACCTACATGGAAGCTCTAAACATGGAAAAAGCTTCAGAAACAAGCTCCTCTTTTCTTGGTAAAGCTTCTTTTCTGAAAGAAGATTTAGTGCCGAGGGCCGGGTTTGAACCGGCGACAACTCGGTCTTCAGCCGAGCGCTCTCCCAGGCTGAGCTACCTCGGCGGTGTTTATCACCTTTCAAGATGATGAGAGGCGTTTTAAAGTTTTCTGATTGCTTTTGGGGCGTGTTAGGTTTTGTTTAATGTTGTTTTGTTCTTGATCGGTTTCTGAGTTTTTCTTAATTCGGAAGATGAATTATTTAGAAAAAGAAACAGTATTTAATTAATAGAGGCTTGTTTTAGTTGTGTTTGGAGGGGGAGTTATGAAAAAGAAAAAGGCAATTGTCACTGTTGAATTAGTTGATGAAAGCAGCATATTCTCTAACAGTACAATTGCGGCGGAAATGCTTGCGTGGCTTAGAGCCGAGGCAGTGCCTGCGCCATGGGTTAAAGAAGTGAAAAGCGTGGTTGTTCTGAGCTAGGCGCCGAAAATGGCGAAGTAATGCGTTAAAATGTATCCTATTAACGCGCTGGATAGGAAGCATAGGAATAGCAGGAAGCCTTCGTGCTTGTGTGGTTCTTTCAGCTCTTCGCTCTTTCGTGGTCTGCGCATTACCGTGCACCTTTTATTTTTCTTTTTGAGTGTTTTTAGGGAAAGGTTTTATGAAGGGCGAATTAGTAATTGAGATTCAGCAGGTCACTTGGGCCGGTAGTCTAGCTGGCTAGGACGTCGCCCTCACGCGGCGAAGATCGTCGGTTCGAATCCGGCCCGGCCCATTTTTTCTTTGCTGTACGCAAAAGGGTTGATTTTGTGGCGGCTGTGTCTTTGTGTATTTTTGTTGTGCGGTTCCCCAAAAAGGTTTATTAAATATTAACATTTAATACTTAATCTATTTCAGAAAAAAAGGGAAATAAAATGGAAAAACCCCTCAGCACAAATTTAGAAAGCAACAATTCCGTGCTATCTGAAACCATCAGATGCGCCACATGCGACAAGGAATTTACAACACCAATTTTCGCCGTAATCTCTTCAGGCTACCTCATAGAAGAATACTACGCTTGCCCCAGATGCCTCTCCAAAGTAACCAAAATCGAAGCCAGCAAAACCATAGAAGTAGAAGAAACAGAAGAAGCACCCGCTCAGAAAATCGAGATAGCGATTGAAGAAAAACGCGAAGACACTTTTGCTTGCTCACATCACTTAGGCTATTTAAAGCAGAGACCAAAAAGCACGCCCATACCCGAAGAATGCCTAACATGCGCCAAGATGATCGAATGCATGACATAGCAGCATCCTTTTAGCCGCACCTTACGAATGCTTATTCTTAGAGAATTCAGCAATACTTGTTTCTAAAATTATACTATCAAAGATTAGTGTGCATTTATCGCCTGCAAATTTTTCTATCCCCCTTTTACTTTCATCACTGCCTCCGCGCAAGCTTAAGCGTAAAATGAAGAAAAGGAGCAAAAGTGTTAACTAATAGACAATAATTTTAAAGCTGTAGGTTGCAATATATGGGCAGAACAATTTATTTTCATCACAGCGCCCGATTTTTCGCCATTCTCCTGTTGCTTCTAATATTCGTGACCGGTCTAATCTTCTTAGGTGCAGTCAGCGTTGCATTCGCGAACATTGGTTTCACACCCATTACTATATTCCTAATATTAGCATGCACCCTGTTTGGAAGCACCATCAATATTCCGCTAATAAAAATTAAGGCTGTGGTGCCAATAATACGGGAAGAATACGTGAGATACTTGTGGATGACTTATAGAGTTCCCTACGTGGAATACGAAACAGCGATTACTACGGTTGCAATTAACGTCGGAGGTGCGCTAATACCCTCAGCTGTTAGCCTCTATTTGCTTAGCAAAGCTGAACCTTTAATAATGTTCTACAGCTTAATCGGCGTAGCAGTAGTTGCCCTCTTCACGTATGCTGTAGCAAGGCCTGTAAAGGGCGTAGGCATAGTTACTCCCGCCTTTCTTCCACCGTTAGCGGCTGCGGCTATGGCTCTTTTTCTGTCGCCTGTTCAACCGCATATAATCGCTTACGTTTCAGGCGTGCTTGGCACACTTATAGGCGCGGATCTGTTAAACTTGGGTAGCATACCTAAACTTGGCGCACCAATAGCCAGCATAGGCGGCGCTGGAACGTTCGATGGAGTTTTTCTAAGCGGCATAATTGCTGTGCTCCTCGTAGGACTTTGATGCCTAAAAACCCTAATCAGCAGGTAAAGGGCATTTTACGCCTCACTTTGCAGTCTGATTGGTTATAGGTTGAAGGATATTTCGTTTTTCAGTTTCTTCAATGTTTCCCGTATCACGGCTTCTCTCAAGTTTAGATCTGTTGAGATTTTCTCGA
>JBNARN010000055.1:546-8305 GCA_049718365.1 Candidatus Bathyarchaeales archaeon | reverse complement strand
GCGTTGCAGGCGGTGCGCACCGCCTGCAACGCCAGAGGCTACGCCTGCGCCTCAAGCGCCAGTCGAGACCTACTTCGCCATCTCCACAATCGCCATAATAATTGCAATCGCTGTTGCCGTTGCACTATTGCTGAGGAAGCGTTAAGCATGCAGAAATCGCTTAATCACCTATTATCCCCCTTTTTTGGGTTATTTGCATTTTCAAGTTTGGAGGGCTGAATGGGCTTGGGAGTAAGTTTAACTGCAGCAACAATTTATTCGTCTCTATTCTCCTTTAATTTGGCTCCCAAACCCCAGCAAACCTCTTCGATAATAAGGCAAGCAGCAGTTATCCATTTGCTTCAACCGGTTAACGAAGGGAGCATAAGTTCCGTGCGCTAGCGCTGCAAACTAAAAAAAGGAGAAAAGGGAAAAATTATTTTCCCATGACTTTTTTGGCAGCGATCTCTATGTCCTCGGCTTTGATGGTTTTGCGTCCAGCGTGCATAGCGAAGTCCAAAGCTTCCTTAGCAATTTTAACGCCGATTTCCTCTAGTGCTTTTGCCAGCTCTTTCGCTGCCGCTTCACTCACTCGATCTGCTCCCGCCTTCTTGCATAGTCTATGCATGGGAGCCACAGCTAAATCCAAATCAGTCATAAAGACTACTCCAATGCCTCTTTTTCTTTTTAAAGCCATATTTAACCTTTTTTATCTTTTTAATCCCGCAACTAGCCTTAGAGGTTGAATTTCTTCGAGTAAAAAAGAAAATTATAAAAACGCTATAGCTGATAGAATGGCGGCGAAGGTTTCAAAAATGAAGCTGGTTGACGCACATATTCATCTTTCCGACACAGAGTACGCTCCTGTCGTCGATGAACTTATAGCGGAAGCTAAAAGCGCTAATGTTGCAGCGTTAATCTCAAATTCAATGGATTTTGAAACCAGCCTTAAAAGTGTAAAGCTGGCTGAAAAATACGCCGGCACCGTTTACGCTGCGTTAGGTATTCATCCGTGGAACGTGAATGTGCTTAAGGAAAACGAGCTTGAGGATACCTTAAACTTGATTTTTGAGCAAAGCCGAAAAAAGACAATAGTGGCAATAGGCGAAGTAGGATTAGACTACAAGTATGAAGCCATATGGGATAGGCAGCTTATGGTTTTCGACAAGATGCTCCACGCAGCTGAGAAAACAGGCTTACCTGTTATAATTCATTCACGAGGCACAACAGCGCAGATTGTAGACATGCTTCCATCCTATAATCTTAAGCGTGTTCTGCTACACTGGTTTAGTCACCCCTTGAGCGCGTTGAACAAAGCTTTGGCACATGGCTATTTCATTACGGAAGGACCTCCGGCGGCTTATTCACCGGGCATCCGCGAAGTCGTTAGAAAAGTGCCGATAACCAACCTGTTAACAGAAACCGATGGTCCCGTGATTTACAGGAAACCGCCCTACAATGGCAAGATCACGTCGCCCGCATTTTTACATACGGTGGTTGAAGCCGTAGCTGAGATTAAGAATATGTCTCCTAGCGATGTTGCAGAGCAGATAGCGAAAAACTTTGAGTTTTTCTTTGATATTAAACTAAATTAGGCATTTGCTTGCGAAAGCGCATGGCGTGGTTTGTGGTAACAGAATTTGCAAGGCGTAAACTTAAATTAACTCTCTCTACTATTGAGAGTTGCTTTTACGCTTAGAAGCGGTGTGCGAAGAAACAGGGCATAATTGGAGGAAACAGCATACTTGGGAAAAGTCAAAACGGAACATATCAAACGGTTAGCTAAGGAACTCATGGCTAGGTTTCCCGATAAATTTTCCACTAATTTCGAAGACAACAAGCGTTTAGTCGACGCGCTTACGAGAGGCGCAACTACAAGGGTAAGAAACCAGATTGCAGGCTACATAACTCATGCTATTACTTTGAAGCAGGCAACACGATCAACTGAAACTGAAGAAGAAATAGCTGCCTGAAAGCGCTGGGAAAATCATGCTTTTGATGGATGAATATAGAAAAGGATGGGCGATACGTTATCTACGTGAAGCAAAAGCTGAGTTGGAAGCGGCGCGGAAGATTCCTTACATGGCGCCCAGCCTCGTGTTGGAGGCTATTAGAAAAGCCAGAAACGCCATTTACTACAGCATAGGTGAACCAGCCTTCATCGAATTTCTCGTACATGAAGAGTTGGGGAAGACGCCGCCCACGAATGACCAGACCTTGCGCTTTCTTATTGAAATCGAGGGGATTGTGCAGCAGCTAGCGCAGCTGGAGGATATTAACGGCGACGCAATTATTAAGCAGGCGGATACGCTTATTCAGATAGCCACAGACATTGTGGAAACTTTTACTGAAGAAAAACTGGAAGATTAGCTAGTAAAACTGGCCTGTTCTCTGGTTACTTTCTGATTTTAAACTTTTAAATCGAGGTATGTGCTAAGTAGGCGGGAATTGTTTATTAGAACTAGCTCTTCCAAATTCAATAGCTGGGTGAAAAGTGAAAATGGCGATAACTGTCAAGTTTCTTGGTACTTTGCGCCATATTGCAAGCACAAGCAAGCTTGCATTTAGTATAGATGGTACTCTTTCCATAAAGGAGTTGATCAGCAAGATTGTTGAAGAAATACCTGTGCTCAGGCAAAGCATGAATTCTCAGCGGTTGGAAGATTTGCAATCAGGCACGTTAATTCTGGTAAATGGTAGGGAAATCAGTGTTTTAAATGGTTTTGAGACTAATCTGAAAGATGGTGATGAGATAGTTTTTGTTCCTGTTGTTCATGGTGGCTGAGATTTTTTCTTTGATGCAGTTGTGGCAGAGAGCAGCACGCAGTAATACTTAATATTGCGTATTAGATGCACAGTGGCCACCATGAGCAAAGGGGGCCCTCGTAACTCCATTATACCTCTCCGTAGCCTGGGCACTAATGACTAGTTATCAACTCTTCACAGAAACCGCAGTCAACACCCTCATAACACAACTCAACATCTTTATCCCATCAATAGGCCTCTGGTTTTCCTCCAGAATAGACATGGTTGTCTTTGTCTACGCATTCGCCTGGGTCTTCGTTTTGTCATCCTTAATCCCTACCCTTATCCTCGGAAAAGAACGGTCAGTCCTCATTCAGTTTTTTGTGTGCCTAACCCTAACTCTCCTAGCATTTGTACTAGTAGACGCGGCGAAAACATACGCTGGAACTTCACTGACGCAGCTGTTCGGCTTTGCCTCAGTGTTCACCAACCCCATTATGGCTGCACTCTACCTTTCTCTGCCATACATTTTAATGATAGGCGTGGATGTGCACTCAAGAAAACGAAATAAAACGAAAAAATTATCAGAAAAACTAATGCAGACGTATGTGAATTCTAACGAGTGGACAGAGCAAAACTATCAAGAGACACAATGAGCATATCAAACATTATGCAACACAAAATAGTAACTTTAACAACAGATTTCGGATTAAAAGATCCTTACGTAGCAGAAATGAAAGCAGTAATCCTCAACATTTGCCCAAACGCCACTATAGTAGATATAACACATGAAATAGAGAAGTTCAACATACGAATGGGCGCTTACACGCTGGCTTCTGCAGCACCATATTTTCCAGCAGGCACAGTTCACGTAGCAGTAGTCGACCCAGGCGTTGGCACAAAAAGGCGCGCAATAATGATCGAGACAAAGCACAGCTTCTTTGTCGGACCAGATAACGGCATCTTAATTTTAGCCGCAACAAAGCAGGGCATAGCTCGCATACATGAACTAACGAATCCAAAGTTTATGCTGCCCAAAGTTTCCTCCACCTTTCATGGCAGAGACATCTTTGCTCCCGTAGCCGCACATTTGCTGAATTGTGTGAGACCAGAAGAGTTTGGACCAGAAATCTGTGATGCTGTGCATCCTGAATTCGTGAAAGTTACGGAACAAAATGGCATAATCACAGGTGAAGTTTTGCATGTGGACGGTTTTGGAAACATAATCACCAACATAAGCGAGAACGAGTTAACGAATATCGGTGTGAAAGCGACGTTAAACGTGGACTTGGCTGGCTGCAAAATGAGGCTGCGTTTTTGTCAAGCCTACGGCGAAGCTGGACTGCAAGAGCCCTTAGCCTTAATCGGAAGCCACGACTTTCTAGAAATAGCCCTAAACCAAGGCAACGCAGCGCACAAATTCAAAGTAAAGGCTGGCGACAAAATCGCAGTTTTGCCAGCATAAATGTAGCGCCTACAAGGATGCAGTCTTGGTATGGTTGTTTTGCTGTGGCTTAAAGCGTAAATGAAATGAAGCCTTTATCAAATAAACAGAGCTGTGCCTCTGTGGAATGCTGATTAAATGACTAAGTATCGTGCTTTAGCATTAACTACTGGATATTGGAAACCCGGTGAAGATTACCTAGCGCGCATTGCGGATAATTTAGCGGGAAAAGTGCAGGATGCTGATTTTGTTGTTGTATCCGAAAAGGCACTTTCAACGGCACTCGGCAGCATCTTGGATGAAAGCACTGTAAAAGCGGGATTTAACGCAAAAGTGATTAGCCGCTTCTGGATGCGTTTTGCTTGGGGATACTTCCTAAGCGTAATATGCCACCTTGGAAAAAGGCTAACGCAAAGACTGCGGCAGTATCCATTGGAAGCTGGTAGCCGCCATAAACACGTTGCATTGCAGCGAGCAGGCCCACTGCAGGCGCTCATGTGGGGTTCCGAAGGCGGCATCGATGGTTCGAACTTGCCGTTTTCTTATGTGAGCTTGCCTCTGCGCAATCCGTACAAAGTGGCAGATGAAATTCGCCAGCAAATCTGGCGCAGCCTGAAACGGAAGGTCTACGTGATAATTGTTGACACTGACAAAACTTATTCGTTCAGGAATTTTCATTTTACTCCAAGACCAAAACCAGCGAAAGGCATCTATTCTCTCGGCGGCGTTATTGCTTATGTTATCGGCAGGGCACTTAAGCTTAGAAAAAGGTCAACGCCGCTTGCTGTGGCTGGTTGCAGTCTTCAAGCAGAAGAGGCTTTGAAAATTGCTAATATAGCTGACAGAGCAAGAGGCGCAGGTTCAGGCGCAACGGTGTGGGATATGGCTGCGCGATTCCATGTAGCCATAACTGAAATAGATTGGCGTATGCTAACGCAGATGGAGCATAAGCCACTTGTTATCGTCAGGAAAGAATGACGCATAAAATGAGAATGACATTTTTGGAATAGTAAAGAATAAACACTGCCGTTTTCTTTAATGAGCCGAGTGGTAGTTATGGAAAAATCTGAGCGGCTTGATGCCTTTTTTAACCCACGTTCAGTCGCTGTTATCGGTGCTACTAAAAAAATAGACAAGGCGGGGCATGTGATTTTCAAAAACTTCGCCTATAACAAAACACGGGGGGTTTTCAAAGGAGCGCTTTATCCTGTAAACCCGAATGAGGAATCCATTTTAGGATTTAAATGCTACCCGTCTATAACCGAGATCCCAGACGAGCTGGACCTAATAGTAGTTGTTGTTCCAGCAAAAATTGTGCCAACAATCATGGAAGAGGCAGTTACTAAAAAAGTCCAAGCCGCGATAATAATCAGTTCGGGCTTCAAGGAAATCGGAAACAATGAGCTTGAAGAACAAGTGGTCGCTACAGCCAGAAAAGCGGGAATACGCATTTTAGGCCCAAACTGCTTGGGCGTTTATTATCAAAAGACTGGTGTGGACACGCTGTTTCTGCCTGAAACCAAGGTGCTAACAACAGGAGATGAGGTCGTTGCCACGCCACGGCCAATGGTCGGAGACATAGCCATAGTCACACAAAGCGGAGCCTTCGGCGTTGCGGCTCTCGACTTTCTAGCTGGCCGCCAAATTGGAATTAGCAAATTCGTGAGTTTCGGCAATAAATGCGATGTGACCGAATCGGAAATGTTGCATTATCTGCTTTACGATAACGAAACCAGAGTTGTTCTTCTCTACGTGGAAGACATAAAATATGGGCGACAATTCCTCAATACAGCTAAAGAAGTCACATTAAAGAAGCCTATCGTGGCGCTTAAAGCGGGTAGAAGCGCCGCGGGAGCCAGAGCAGCGGCTTCACATACAGGCGCCATCGCAGGTTCGGATAGAATCTACGATGCAGCTTTTGAACAGGCAGGAGTAATACGCGCAAGAGACATGGAGGAATTCTTTGACATGGGAAAAGCTTTGGCCATGCAACCGCCGGCTCTAGGCAAAAACATTGGTATACTCACAGACGCAGGTGGCCCAGGCATCATGGCAGTAGATGAATGCGAAAGTAATGGTTTATCCGTTGAACGCTTTTCAGAAGAAACCTTAGAAAAGTTCCAGAAGCTTAAGGATGAGGGTGTGCTTCCCAAATTTGCGGCGACCTCTAATCCCGTTGACCTCACTGGTTCAGTAACAGACGAAATGTACGAAGTTGCAGCAGACCTGATGTTCCAAGACCCGGAGATAAACGGCATAATCCTGCTCGGTCTACATCATTTGCCAGCTTTGCGAGAAAAGTACATTGAAGGCGTTGCGCACGTAGCAAGCAAGTACAGCAAACCCATTGTTATGTGCGATATAGGAGAAACGGAAATGGCATTGTACACGCGCTTCAGGTTTGATAAGCTGGGAATCCCCGCTTATCCATCGCCAGAAGATGCCGCACGAGCCATGAAAGCCTTAGTAAGCTATGGCGCATATCTTAAAAAGAACAACCTTGCAGAAGACTACATAAATGGATTCATGAAAAGGAAACGGCAAGCTTAGACTAGAACTGTAACGGCGACTTCATCGCCATCGTTAAGCTTGAGCATCTCACGCAAGTTAACAGGCGCAATGATTTCCAAGACATCACGTGGGTAGCCTGGAACTTCGGGAATTACGATGGCGCACTCCAGCTTGCCGATAAATGCTTTGAAAAGTTTTCCGTTGCAATAACCTTCAGCAGGAACAATCGTTATTGAACAGGCTTTTTCAAGCAGCTCTTTGCGTTGCACACTGCCTTCAGAGAGCCTTAAATTCAAGGTGCCAGGATAAGGCGTAAATCCTAATTTCTGAGTTATTTGGTGTGTAACCCATGGTAGCGTAAGAAATTTTTTGCCTTCGCCCTTGCTGGAGAACACTCTGCCGCTGAACTCTAACTTTTTCATGAGCGCTACGCTCTTAAGGCTGCGGTCGCCGCATTCTGCGGCATACACGCTTTATTCATTTTTGCTCTTTTAGCCATTGAGCCACTTTTCGGAGAATATGGTCAGAAGACATGTCGATTACAGGCACAATAATTTTCTCTTTTGTCTCTATGGTTGGCGTGTACTTTGGCATCAACGAGTAGCCGACAAAGGTCCAGTAAACTTTGCCCGATTCTATCAGCGCCTTTGCAACCGCCGTCGTGGAAGCGGGAAGCGGAAAATACAGAAAAACCACACCTTCAGCCCAATATAATCCCGCAAGTTTTCCGCCCGCTATCACTGAAGTGAAGCGAGCCATTTCTTCCGGAGTTGGAAAACACGTGCGCTCCATTATAACAATCTCTTTAAACGGCGCATATTCAATTGTAACATCCTTTTTGCTCATAAACTGCTCACAACCTACACGTTATTGTATTGGCAGTTCCCTTTTAACCTTGTTATGGCACTAGCCGACTCCGCAGAGGCACTCGCCTTCATATTTGACCACTGTTACTCACTCAATCCAGAAAACAGCAGGTTTCTGTAATGAACCAGCAATAGCCGCCAAATAGAAGTGGTGGTGGAGATGATAAATTTCATATACAAGGCGCTTAATCTACAATGCGGGTGCAGGTTAATG
>JBNARN010000055.1:0-532 GCA_049718365.1 Candidatus Bathyarchaeales archaeon | reverse complement strand
TTTGGCAGGTTCGATGAGCACGGCTGGCCAATGGACCATTGTGAATTGGCTTATTGAGAATCGATTCATTGACGTGCTGGTTTCCACAGGCGCCAACGTCTCTGAGGACATCGTTGACGCCATGGGTTTCGGTTACTGGCAGGGCAGCCATATGGTGAACGACGAGGAGTTGCTGAAGGCGGATATTAACAGGTACTATGATGTGTTTGGAAAGGAAACTGACTACCGCAAAATGGAAGAACTAATAACGGATTTTGTCATGACCTTGAAAACCGATTACGTATACTCATCTGCAGAATTCTTCTACCTCCTCGGCAAATATCTCAGCGAAAGGAAAATCCCAGCCATAGCCGCGGTTGCCTACGAAAACGGTGTCCCAATTTTCAGTCCAGCCATGGTTGACAGCGCTTACGGCGAAACTTTCCTCATGGCTAAAAACAGGGGCCACAACGTTGTAATTGACAGTGTTAAAGAATTTGACCAGTTCGTCACCATCGGCACCAAAACACAGGACATCGGCGTCGTCTACATC
>JBNARN010000054.1:6138-8509 GCA_049718365.1 Candidatus Bathyarchaeales archaeon | reverse complement strand
AGTCCGCTGCGCCTCTATCAACGCTTTGACGAAGGCGCCGACTATCTTATGCGCTGTTCTGAATGGAACATCATATTTGCGCACGAGCAAGTTGGCAAGCTCTGTGGCCGCCACAAAACTCGCGTTTGCCTTGCCAGCCACATCCCGAGTTACTTTCAGCTTGGGCAATAGCTTATGGAGCATGTCCAGTGAGGCGCGAACAGTTTCTATGGATGCCCACAGCTTAGGCGTTATCTCTTGGAAGTCAAGATTATACGTGGAAGGCAAACTTTTCAACGTGGCGGCTGCGGCTACAAAATCTCCCAGCACATGGCTGGCGCGTGCACGGATGACCTCCAACACCTCTGGATTCTTCTTCTGCGGCATTATACTGCTTGTGCTGGCGAATTCGTCCGGCAACTCCACCACGCCAAAGTCCGGCGAACTCCAGATTATGAGGTCCTCGGCGAAACGGCTTAGGTTAACAGCGATGAGCGTGAGCACTGCAAGCGTCTCGGTAACGAAGTCTCGACTGCCCACTGCGTCAATCGAGTTTTCAGCCACGCCAGAGAAGCCTAAAAGCGCTGCGGTTCTGTCGCGGTTTATCGGGAAGCTTGTTGTGGCCAAAGCGCCTGCGCCGAGCGGGCAGAGATTAACCCTCGCATAAACGTTTTGAAGGCGCTCGAGGTCGCGCTCCAACGCAGCGCAATGCGACAGGAGGTAATGGGCAAAGGTTACTGGCTGGGCGGGTTGCAGATGCGTGTACTCCAAAATGACTGTTTTCAAGTGGTCTTCGGCGACTTCTATCAAGTGCTCTTGCACGTGAGCCACAGCACGCATGAGCGTAAGCAGCTCTTTCCGCAGTTCCACGCGGATAGCAGTGGCAACTTGGTCGTTTCGGCTCTTGGCAATGTGAAGATTCCCGCCTACTGTTTCGCCTACCTCTTTGAGGACGGCTTCCTCCACAGCCATGTGAACATCTTCAGCAGAAGCATCCAACACTGCGCCAGAGCATTTGGCAAGCGCTTGCAGAAGCATGGCGCCGTCTGCTTGCTTAAGGATTTTCTGCTCCATCAACATTATTACATGAGCCTTGTTGATGGCGACGACGGCTTCTGCCAGCCGCAGATCATCCTTCATTGAAGAGGTAAACTTGGCAACGTCTTCGCGTACTGCTGATAAGCGTCCGCCACGCAGCAGCTTTGACATCACTCGCCTCCCTTGGCGCCTTTTTGCTTTCCCGCTTTTCTTTTCAGAATGTTGGCCATTCTTGTTTGCAAACCCCAGAGCTCAATGAAGCCCTTGGAGTAAGCGGGGTTAAAGCCAGTTTTTATGTTGTAATTCACTAGGTTCTTGTCGTAAAGCGACATTGGCGATGAGCGTCCGACGATTTGAGCTGCACCTTTGTAGAGTTTTACGCGCACCTCGCCATTCACTTTCTCCTGAGTTTTGTTTATGAAGGCTTCAAGGTCCTCCCTTAGCGGCTCCACCCATAAGCCTGCATAAGCCAGAAACGTCCATTGCGCATCAATTTGCTGCTTGAACAAAACTTCATGCCGCGTCAACACCATCTTTTCCAAGTCTTTGTGCGCTTCTAAGATGACGGTGGCGGCTGGGCACTCGTAAGTTTCCCGTGACTTGATGCCGACTAAACGGTCTTCTATGTGGTCTATGCGGCCAACGCCGTGTTTTCCCGCGGTTTTGTTTAATGTTTCAATAAGCGTTAACGGATCAAGCGTCTTGCCATTCAAGGCAACAGGGACGCCTGCTTCAAATTGAATGGTCACGTACTCAGGCTTGTCCGGCGCTTTTTCAGGTGAAACTGTCCATTCGAAAGCGTCTTCCGGCGGCTCTTTACTGGCGTCTTCCAGAACTCCACACTCGATGGATCTGCCCCAGATGCTTTCGTCAATGCTGTATTTCTTCGCTGCATTTGAAACTGGAATCCCATTGGCCTTCGCGTATTCGATTTCTTCTTCTCTTGTCATGTTCCATTCGCGAACTGGCGCGATTATCTTCAAGTCTGGCGCCAACGCGCCAAGTGTTACGTCAAAGCGGACTTGATCGTTGCCTTTGCCTGTGCAGCCGTGCGCTGCGCCTGTTGCGCCTTCTTTTTCTGCGATTTCCACCATCTTCTTGGCTATAAGCGGTCTAGAGAGGCTGGTGCTTATGGGATACTTGCCTTCGTAGAGCGCGTTGGCTTTTATTGCTGGGAAAACGTACTCTTTGGCGAATTCTTCCTTGGCGTCTATTGAGTAGTGTTTAATGACGCCGAGTTTCTTGGCTTTCGCCTCGATCTCTTTTAGGTCTTCTGGTTGGCCGACGTTGACTGTTACAGTTATTACGTCGGCGTTGTATTTCTCTTGAAGCCACTTAATCATAACGGACGTGT
>JBNARN010000054.1:464-6085 GCA_049718365.1 Candidatus Bathyarchaeales archaeon | reverse complement strand
GCTTTAAATGTTCCATTTGATACATTTATGCACCATGCCAATAGCTAAAACTGTGAGAAGTCACCTTCAAAACAAGCCGTATCTGCTTGAAGCCTTGGAAAAGGGCATAGTTAACCTCAGTGAGTTAGCCCGCCAGATTCAGAAAGAACTAAAAATAGAAAACACCAGCGCCATAAAGGCGGCTTTGCGAAGATTTGCAGAAGACCTGCAGAGGCACAAGCAGAAAAGAGAAGAGAAAGTTCTGCAAGTTCTGAAGCGAAGCGGAATAGCAGTTTACGACAGAAAAGCTGTTATGATAACAAGCAAGGAATTAAACACCAAAAACGGAATGAAAGTTGATTTGCTAGGCAAGTTCGTTTATCTTCTCGACAGAAGCGACATGCCTGAGAGAGTTAGCGCGCTTGTCAAGCATGATAACTGCACAATGATAGTTATTCACTCGCCAGAGGAGCTGGAAGCAACGCCGGGAGTTGTGGCCTTTTTAACGACGCTGCTGGCGGAGCAAAATGTGAACATCATAGAGTTCATCTCTTGCTGGACTGAAACAATAATTGTTGTAGAGAAAAAGGACAGCCTCAAGGCTTACGAGGTTCTGTCCAATCTCGTCGGGTGACGCGGAAATGGCTTTTCAGCGGCAAAGAGCGCTAAGAGCCAGCAATAGTATTAATACTGACAGTTTGATACTGTTTGCTAACTATAAGAGTCATCTACAAGAAGCGCTTGTCGTAACTGGGTGAATGATGATGGCTAATCAAGTTTGCATCAACTGCGGAAGCAAGTATGAGATAGATGAAATTGTGTATTTCTGCAGAAAATGCGGAGACATACTTGAAATAAAATACGAGCAAAAGGAAATGAGTAAAGCGCTTAAAAGAAGCGGATGGCGGAATGCTCCGCTTTCAGTGTGGCGCTACCGAGACTTCATGCCCATAAACGACCCTACAAAAATTGTTTCTTTAAACGAAGGAGGCACAGGGCTTCATCCATGCCTGCGCTTAGCAAAGCATTTGGGATTACGCGAGCTTTACGTGAAAAACGAAGGCGAAAACCCCACAGGCTCCTTCAAGGACAGAGGCATGACTGTCGGCGTCACTAAAGCCGTTGAGCTCGGCGTTAAATCCGTTATATGCGCGTCTACAGGCAACACTTCGGCGTCGCTGGCGGCTTACGCCGCTAAAGCAGGAATCCAATGCGCAGTGCTAATTCCCACGGGCAAAATTGCATATGGGAAGCTTTCACAAGCCATGATCTACGGCGCGAAGGTCATTCAAGTACGCGGCAACTTTGATCAAGCCTTAGACATCGTGCTTAAACTCTCAGAGAAGCACAGAACCATTTACCTGCTTAATTCGGTTAACCCATTCAGGATTGAAGGGCAAAAGTCTTTGGGCTACGAAATCTGCGACCAGCTAAACCAGGAAGCACCAGACAGAGTAATAGTGCCCGTGGGAAACGCGGGAAACATAAGCGCCATATGGAAAGGCTTCAAAGAGTTCCACGAGCTTGGCCTCGTAAAAGGGCTTCCAAAGATGACGGGCATACAGGCTGCTGGCGCCGCGCCCATAGCGCGGGCAATAAAGACTGGAAGCGACACCATCGTGCCCGTAGCCGCGCCTGAAACCGTCGCAACGGCCATACGCATCGGTGCACCTGTAAGCTGGAAAAAGGCATTAAACGCCATTCGCGAGTCAAAGGGCACAGCGGAAACAGTGACTGACGAGGAGATTCTCAACGCGCAGAAGCTGCTGGCAAGAGTTGAGGGCTTGTTTGTTGAGCCCGCAAGCGCTTCGTCAATTGCGGGTTTAATAAAGCTGGTTGAAAATGGCGAAGTAGACAAGGATGAGCGCATAGTCTGTGTCACCACAGGCCATGGACTTAAGGATCCTGATACAGCGGTTAAGATGAGCGAAAAACCGGTGGAAGTTGATGCTGAAATGGCGGCTATAGAAGACGTCTTAGGATTAAAAAGAGCCATAGAAATCATGGCAAGGTGAAGCGGACATGAGGATTATCCTAATAGGCTTCGGCGTGGTCGGCAAAAGCGTAACTGCCATACTCGCCAAGCGCTACGCGGAGAAAGTGAAGGATTACGGATTTAATCCAAAAATCGTCGCCATCGCTGATGTAGACGGCGCGGTTATTAACCCGAGGGGGCTAAGCGCGGAAAAGCTGGAAGCACTTAGGCAGAAGGGCTTCCCAATATCAGCAGACCCAGAGTTTGGGCATCCCGGAATGACAGCGTTAGACGTCATTGAATCGGTGGAGGCAGAAGTGGTTGTTGAAGTCACGCCAGTGAACATCAAAAACGGCGAGCCAGCCATGTCGCATATTACCAAGGCTTTCAAAACAGGAAAGCATGTCGTAACCACTAATAAGGGCCCGTTAGCTTTGGCGTTGCCAGCACTGATGGAATTGGCCGAGTACAACAATGTTTACTTTAGATTCAGTGGGACAGTCGGCGGCGGAACGCCCATGCTGGAGTTTGCCAAGCGTTGCCTTGCAGGAGACAAAATCCTCGCCATAAAAGGCATACTGAATGGCACGACTAACTATATATTAACTGAAATGGCGCAAAATCGCGTGACTTTCCAAGAAGCGCTCTCGAACGCCCAGAAGCTCGGCTACGCTGAGACAGACCCAACGATGGATGTTGAGGGGTTTGATACGGCATGCAAAATTGTTATTCTAGCGAACTGGGTGATGAACAGGAAGGTAACACTGAGAGACGTCGACAGAACAGGCATTCGTGGCGTAACATTGCAGGCGCTTGATGAAGCCGCAAAAAGAGGCAACACTATAAAGCTTATAGGCGCAATAGAAAGCACGGGCAAGCCAACCGTTAAGCCGATGGAGATACCTAAAACGAGCCCCTTATGCGTAAGCGGCGTCTTGAACGCGGTAACTTTCTACACTGAATTCGCTGGGGAGCAAACGCTTGTTGGAAAGGGCGCAGGCGGCATGGAAACCGCCAGTGCAGTTTTAAGGGACTTGCTAGAAATAAGACGTCTGTTGCTACGGGCGAGAACATCCGCCGAGTAGCCAGCATAGTAGCAGACGGCTTTAAGAAAGGCTACAGCGTTGTGGTTGTGGTTTCCGCTTTAGCAGGAGTCACAAACCAACTCGTGGAGGAAGCGGAGCAGGCTAAAAGGCAAAGCGAGAAAAAAGTTCAAGAGTTCACAAGCCAATTGACCATGCGGCACTTAGAAGCAGCAGAGAAGGCCATAGAAGACGAAAGCATAAGGAAAGAGGTAAGGCAGATAATCAAGAAGACGGTTGACGAATTGGAGAAAGTGCTTATGGGCATATGCTACGTCGGCGAAGTTACGCCCAAATCAAGAGATTACGTTTTGTCCTTCGGCGAAAGACTGTCCGCCCCGTTAGTTTGGGGCGCCCTACGCGACCTCAAGGTGCCCACGCAATATTTCACGGGGAAAGAAGCAGGAATAGTTACAGATGACAATTTCGGAGAAGCCAAGCCACTAATGAATGTCACTACACATCACGTGAGAGAAAGACTTGAGCCGCTGCTGGAGAAAAAAATTGTGCCCGTTGTAACGGGTTACATAGCAGCGACACAAGACGGCATAGTCACCACTTTAGGACGGGGTGGCTCCGATTATACGGCGACAATCCTCAGCGTAGCGCTTTCAGCCGACGAAGTCTGGATATGGACAGACGTGGATGGAATAATGACAACCGACCCGAAAATTGTGCCTTCCGCACGAACGCTGCCGCAGCTCTCTTTCGGAGAAGCAGCCGAGATGGCCATCTTCGGCGCAAAGGCAATGCATCCAAGCGCTTTGGAGCCTGTAGCTGAAGCACGAATTCCTGTGCGAATAAGGAACGTCTTTAACCCTGAAAACCCGGGTACGCTAATAGCAGATGGGCAGGAAACCGCATCAAAGGACGTGGTAAAGGCGGTGGCTATGATTAGAGATGTGGCAATGATTAACATCAAAGGTGCCGCGATGGTTGGCGCGCCGGGAAGCTACGCTAAAGTTCTTGATGTTCTGGGTAAAAGTAACATTAACATCATGATGGTTTCCGCCGCGGTCTCTGAGGCAAACGTGTCGCTGATAATCCGTCGAAACCTGTTGGGTAGAGCGCTCAGCGCGTTGGAAATAGCGCTTCTCGGCAGAGGCATGGTCAGCGAAATCACGTCTGAAGATGACGTCTGCGTTATAGCCGCCATGGGTGCAAACATGAAGGGCACGCCAGGTGTAGCTTCAAGGGTATTCACGGCTTTGGCAAAGAAGGGAATAAACATCCGCATGATAGCACAAGGCTCCTCTGAGCTTAACATCTCATTCGTCGTCAAGGAGAAAGACGGCGAAGCAGCAGTCCGCGCTATCCACGAAGAATTCAAGCTGAATAAAATGTAACGCGGCTTGACAGCGCCTTCTATTTTTTATTGTGCAACTCAGACAGCTTTAGGATAGTTTCCTGATAAATTTGTATGGCATCCAAGTATTCGCTTATGAGGATGTGCTCGTCTGTTCGGTGGTCCAGATGCGAGTCTCCTGGGCCATAGGTTACTATGGGCAAGTTCATCGCGTTACCGAGAATGTTCATGTCGCCCGTGCCTGTTTTCCGCATAAGCGTGGCAGGCCTGTTACGCACTTTCCGGATGGCGGCGGATAACGCATGAACCAGCAAAGAGTTTTTGTTCACTTCAAAAGGCTCGACAGTATCGTGAACGGTTGCTTTCACCGAAACTTTCGGGTTGCCCTGTTTATACTGCGCGATTATCTTCTGCGTTTGCTCAATAATCTGTGCCGTGGTAAACTGGGGTGGCACTCTGATGTCAAGAGCCATTTCACATTCGTAGGGTATTACAGAGTTTGCGCGTCCGCCAGTTAACTTCGTGAGGCACGCGGTTACAGCGTAAAATGGGCTTTCTCCATTCTGCTTACCCGTCGGAGTATATGAGTAGGCGGTTTTGATTTGCTGCCAAAGCTCGTATGCCTTTTCAAGCGCATTCTCGTAAAGCCAAGGCGTAGATGCATGACCCGTATCGGTCTTCACAACTATTCTAAGCTGAACCTGGCCTTTATAGCCAATAGTTATGTTCTCGACACCGCTAGGCTCGCCAAATATGGCGTAATCAGCCTTTATTCCCTGCGTTATCAAGTGCCGAATGCCGCGGCTTGTAGCTTCCTCTTCAACAGCCCCTATAACCAGAATTTTCCCTTTGAAGGCAGGGTCTTTGCCCGCTGCGACGGCGGCCATGATCATGGCGGCGAGAGGCCCCTTCGCGTCAACTGCGCCTCGCGCGTAGATTTTGCCTTCCTCAACCCGAAGCGGAATATGCCCAGCAACAGTGTCCATGTGACCGCATAAGAGTATAACGGGTTCGCCGTCTCCGATTACGCCGATTACGTTTCCCACGCTGTCGACGCCGACTTGGAAGCCCATTTTCATCATTTCTTCGGCGAGAAAGTTACCTATGGCTTCCTCCTTGCCTGAAGGGCTGTAAATGCCCAGCAGGTTAATTAGAAACTGCACTGCCTTGTCGTTCACTTTCTTCACCTAACACTTCATCGAGAACAGCGGCGACCTTGTCAATTTGCTCTTTTTCGATGACCAAGGGCGGCAGGAACCGCAGCACATTTCTGCCCGCT
>JBNARN010000054.1:0-454 GCA_049718365.1 Candidatus Bathyarchaeales archaeon | reverse complement strand
TAAGCCGCGAACTTCCTTCACAATTTTATGTTTAGCCTGCAACTCCTCCAGCTTGCCCTTAAAGTATCCGCCAAGCTCAGCCGCTCTGTCCGCAAGCCGCTCGTTTATCAGCGCGTCGATGGCGGCGCATGCCGCCGCGCAGACCAGCGGGCTTCCGCTGAAGGTGCTTGTGTGCTCGCCGACACCAAAAGAAGCCATGACAGCCTCTTTCGCCACTGTTATGCCTATGGGCAAGCCGCCTGCAAACGGCTTAGCCAGACACATCACGTCGGGGATTACGCCCCAGTGCTCGCATGCGAACAGCTTGCCGGTTCTGCCGAAGCTGGTCTGCACTTCATCGAAGATTAGGAGGATGTTGTGTTCGTCGCAGATTTCTCTGACGCCAGGCAGATAATCAGCAGGTGGAACGCGGATGCCGCCTTCGCCGCGTATCGGCTCCAGAAGCACGGCGGCA
>JBNARN010000053.1:4395-8640 GCA_049718365.1 Candidatus Bathyarchaeales archaeon | reverse complement strand
CTTAGAGGATAATTTGTGGCAGTACTTCGCAGTTTTAACAGACACCAAGGCTACCGGCGTCAAAGGCGACGCGCGAGCCTACGGCTACGTTGTCGCAGTCCGCGCTGCGGAAAGCCGCGAAGCCATGACCGCCAGCTTCGCCAAAATCCCCTACACCATTCTGGAGAGGATTTCTACGCGGATAACGAATGAGATACCTGAAGTAACCCGAGTAGTTTACGACATCACGCATAAGCCGCCGGCAACAATAGAATGGGAATAGAAAAACCACGGCATATTTTTATTAAAAACTGAGACGCTACTTCAGTGAGCCAACTGCGCTGCACCATTATATCTGGCGGCTATTAGAAATTCATTGCAGAAACCTATAGAGGGTCTATTCGGGCAAGTTCTCGCCGCAGGTCGCGGTGGCACCACAGTCAAGTTTGTCTGTGCTTCAATTGGAAGCGTGTATTGTTAAGCGAAAACTAATATCCTTCGGTTCATGTTTTATCCTTTGAGTTGAAAAGGAATATGCCGTATTGTCCAGAGTGCGGGGGAGAAATGCAGTACGCTGTAGCCACCAAGCAGTACATTTGCAGAAGCTGTGGTTTATCGGTTACGCAGCAGGAACTTTGGGAATTAAGAGAGAAAATGAGGCCCAAAGCGGAGTCAACAGAAGATGAAAAGCAGAAAGCGCGGAAAGAATACTTGAAATGGTGGTTAAGCAAGAAAAAATAGCCCGCTTAGCTTCAACGTTTTAGGCGTTTAGTTAGAAAACACTATAAAAAAGTGTAACCTGCTTCTTCTACAGCTGGAAGTGAAAGGAGCCATGGCCAGCGATTTAGAGATAATCTGCGTAGGCAACGAGCTTCTCATAGGTAAAACTTTGAACACTAACGCGCAGTGGATGGCTAAACAAGCCACGGCGCACGGTATAGCAGTCAGGCGTATCACAGTGGTGGCCGACGACGTTAATGAAATAGCAAACGCGGTTCGCGAAGCACTCAAACGTAAACCACGCTTCATCATAACCACAGGTGGGCTTGGACCCACTTTCGATGACAAAACATTGGAGGGCATTGCAAAAGCGCTAAGACGTAAACTTGAGGTTAACAAGAAGGCGCTTCAGATGGTCACAGCAAAGTATGAGGCATACGCGAGGGAGATGGGCACCGCCAAGGTGGAGTTGACGCCGCCGCGAATTAAGATGGCAACTTTGCCCAGAAAGTCGAAGCCCATTCCTAACCCTGTCGGAACCGCCCCTGCCGTGCTGATAAACCTTAAGGAGACAACGTTGCTGGCGCTGCCAGGTGTCCCTTCAGAGATGGAAGCCATATTTCACGAAACTGCTGAACCACTACTCAATCAAGTAGCGGGAAGAGGCGGATTTCATGAGAGAAGTATCTATGTTTACGGTGTGATGGAGTCAAACTTGGCGCCGCTTATAGACAAGGTCATGCGGGATAATGCTGGCGTCTACGTGAAGTCGCATCCGAAAGGGAGGGAAAGCATGCCGCATATTGAACTCCACTTCTCCATTTCAGAAGAAGCAGGAAAGGCGGAGGAGAGACTGCAGCGAGCGATAAGTCAACTTGCAGGCGAGTTGGAGAAAATTGGCGGCAAAATCAGCGTTGACGAGTTAAATTGATTAAAGATTATTAGTAGTTATTGGGTGGACATAAGAGCTAAAAGGACAATCGCAAATATTGCTACTTGATAAGGCAATGAAAAGCGCACATGCAAAAACAGCGATAGCGTTCACAATCGCACTTGTCATAGTTTCTACTATAGCCGTTGCACATGCACAAGACCACACTATCACATATCAACTTCTAAACCACCCAGACGGCAAAACAACCTACAAGCTCAACGTAGCAATCCCAGAAACCCTCCGCGAATACTACGCGGAAAAAAACCACCGCTCAGCCTCACCCAGCGACTTCCCAAAGTTTGTAACACCCTACGCGCTTAAACCCATATCCGACAGCCTCCGGGAAATCTACCACGACGAGGAAGACTTCGCCAACGGCGTCCTCATGATAGTCCACCAAATAACCTACGTAGAAACCAAACCAGCCAAATATCCCGTGGAAACAATGGTGGACGGCCAAGGCGACTGCGACCTCTTCTCCTACATTGCCGCTTCGATAATGAAAGCCGGCGGCTTAGACGTCGTTCTCCTGTATTACGAGAAGCAAGTGCACATGAACATTGGAGTGCACCTCTCCAGCCCGCCAAAAGACACCAGAGAAAACGCGTACTACATAGCATATAACGGCCGCAAATACTACATTGCAGAATGCACAGGTGGAAACTGGAAAAGCGGCTGGCGCGTCGGCGAATGCCCAGAGGATTTAAAGAAAGTCTCTGCTAAAGTGGTTACGCTTGAAGACTCGGAGCAGGTGGCGCCAGGCCAAGTTTCCGCTAGCTTCACCACGGTAACGCCGAGCTATTTATCGCTGGAAACTTTGAACATTGCCATCCAAAACAGCGTAATCACCATACATGGGCAACTCACACCTGCAGTGCCAAACGAGAACGTAACGCTCTACGCGAGCATTAACGGTTCACCTTTGAAGATAATAGGCACAACAGTAACGCAACCGAATGGCAGCTTCAAATACACTTGGACAGCCACAACATCAGGTTTACACACTGTTCAAGCATCATGGGCAGGTAACGACTTGTATGCAGGCGCACTAAGTGCAACAGAAACGGTGATGGTGATACCTCTCTTTTTAACAGCTCTAATAGGCGTCGCCATAATTGCAGCGATTATTGGCTTAGTAGCAGGCTTTATGGCGAAGCACAAACAACAAGAAATGATAGAACCATAAAAATAAAACAACACATCACGGACATACGCATAAGCAGAAAAAGGCTTCAGCGCTTATCACAAAAAATTTTCAACACATAAAAAAGGTTATACACGCGCATACACACGGTCA
This sequence comes from Candidatus Bathyarchaeales archaeon, assembly GCA_049718365.1. Lineage (GTDB taxonomy): Archaea > Thermoproteota > Bathyarchaeia > Bathyarchaeales > Bathycorpusculaceae > JAOAIV01. Next base: position 5,710 of record JBNARN010000053.1, on the reverse strand, counting down.
GCCGTATACCTACCCGTCGCCATTTCCTCTTCTATCTCACGCAGAAGCAAGATACGCCTAAAAGTCGGCGGATGCGTCGCAAACAAGCTGTTCATCTTCACCCACACAGACTTGGCCTCCCGCTCCATAGCCAACTCCAATTCACGTTCATCCAGCACTCCGTCACGATCCAAATCGTACTCTGACTTGCTTTTCATGACTTCGTGAATCTCCTGCTTCGCCTGCGCCGGATCGCCGATATAGAATGCCCGTGCGCCTTCAGGAGCTTTAGGCGAAATCGACAGCCCATAAGTAATCTTGGCTAGGCCGCTTGCCAAGCTTCTGGGCGAGCCGGTGAGATAAGCCGAGTAAGCATCAGCATAATGTTCACGCAGTCGGCTGAGCCATCTTACGCTGAGAAATGTAATCAGGTACACTATGAAGGAGACAACGCCTATGAGCAGCAGCACTGCACCAGCGTTTCCTTCACGGTCTCTACGCCGCGAGTAGGAACTGTACATTCCCGCACGCATCGCGAACTGCGCAATCATGTAGGCTATGAGCGGCAAAGCGGAAAGCACAGTCATAACGATGAAGTCCCGATGCCGCACGTGCCCCAACTCGTGCGCGATTACAGCGCGTATCTCGTCCTTGTTTAAAGTTCTCAGCAAACCCTCATGCACCGCCAGCGTGGCGCTCTTGGATGATGTGCCGAAGACGAAGGCGTTCGGCGTTTGGTCAGGCACCAGCGCTAGCCGTGGCATGGGCACGCCACTTTTTTCGGCAAGCTCCTTAACGGTTGATTCTAGCCATGGGTTCTCGCCTGGTTTAAGATAGTGCAAACGAGCCGTTGCAGCCACAATCGCCGGGCCGATGAGGTATTGGAATAGGATGAAGAGGCCTATGCCGCCTAGGGTAAGCAGCAGCCCAAGCCATAGGTCAAAGCCGAAAACATAGTATTGCAAAAGGAAGATTATGCCGACCATGAATAGGCCGAATATGAAGGAGGCTATGAATATGCTTGTTGCCATTGCAAACTTTAGCTGCGTCAGCGATGCCATACCATACGCCCCACAGTTTCCATGTGAAAAACAGAGTGAGAATTAAGTCTTTCTCAGAATTTAGCGCAGCATGCCAGAAAAGACTGCGGTAAAGAAGAAGGATTAAATGGGGTAGGCGCCGCATACCTTGCAAAACTGAATCTTGGTCTTCACGTAGCTTTTGCAGTTGGGGCACTGCTTTCCGCCGTTGGCGGGGTAGACGTCCTTGGGTTTCCCGAAGAGCTTTCGGAAGAACTCGTAATAGAGCAGCTGCTCCTTATCCTGAATCTGCACTT
>JBNARN010000053.1:3631-4274 GCA_049718365.1 Candidatus Bathyarchaeales archaeon | reverse complement strand
GCGGAGTATCCACTTGCTGTATTTCACGCCGTTATACATGTTAATCTTGAACTTAATCGGCAGCTTTTTAGCCCAATCCATGAATTCTGGATCCATGTAGGGCGCCTTAATGGTCATTCCAAGCGACGCAGCCATCGGTATCGAGGAGAAGCTCATCTCTGCCCACATATCCTGTTGTCTCTTGGCGAATTCTTCTTCAGACAGGTGGAATTGCCATGGGTACCCGAAAAGCTCATCTAAGGCGTCGCCGGTGAAAACGCTCTTTACGCCTTTTTTCTTGAGAATTGTCAGGCCAATGTAAACGGGCATGCTGTTTCTTATCTCCATTGGGTCGAACTTTTTCAGTGCTGCTACAACTTTTGGCGCGTTGTTAAAGACTTCATCTCGACCAAACATGTGGGTTTCATGATTAAGCTTTAGGAAAGCCACCATTCGTTTTACATATTCGGTGTCAGCGGGGTTTCCATGCTTGAAATGCATGGTTAAACATGGAATCTGAGGCTTGTACTTCACGGCTTCGTAGGCTATGATTTGCGTGTCTGTTCCTGCGGAAAAGAGCATGGCGTCAGCCATGTTTCTCTGAACGACCTTGTTTACTAGTGCGCGGGCTTCTGGAAGAAGTGGCGCGTATTCTTGTGGATTT
>JBNARN010000053.1:0-3550 GCA_049718365.1 Candidatus Bathyarchaeales archaeon | reverse complement strand
GTTGAAGACGTAATTGCTGACCGTTTTGGTGTTAAGCAGTTAAATTTAAAAGTTCTCAAGCACCGTTCTTATCAAAGTTCGCTACTAAGCGAACCGCGACAGCACCACTAACCACGAGGCACAAAGCGTGAAAGTAAGCTTAATCCACATGAAAGTGCGCACTACACTAAACGACAATCTCACAGCAGCCGCCACAGCAATTCGCAAAGCCGCCAACCATAAACCCGAATTCATCGCGCTTCCAGAATACTTCTCTGTCCCAAACAACATGGAACAATTCACTTCCGCAGAAAAAATCAGCAGAGAAACCTACGCCGAAACGTTAAGCTTCCTCGAAAAAACCAGTAGAGAACTGAAGGGCATTTACTTTTTAGGCGGCACCCTCCTCGAAGAAGACCATGGCAAATTCTATAACACGAGCACCTTGTGGCGGAACGGCGAGCTCATCGGCAAGTACCGCAAAATAAACCCAATCAACATCGAGTTGAAAGCGGGTGTAAGCCGCGGCGACAAGCCAGCCGTCTACGACACGGAACACTGTAAAGTTGGTATGCTCATATGCGCCGACATGTTCGACGCGGCCACGGTGAAAGCCGTTGTCGATCTAGGCGCAGAACTCGTATTCTTGCCAGTTGCAGCAATGGGCACGCACCCGCACGTGAAGGGACATCCGCTTACGGAGAAGCTTGCCACGGAAAACGGCATCTACGTGGTTAAAGTGGGCAACGTCAGCTCCAACGCTAGAGGTGGAAGAAGCGCCTTCATCACTCCATGGGGCATAGCGCAGGAAGCCACAGACGCCGTTAAAGACTCGGTGATGACAATAGATTTTGACATGCAAAAACTCAGGGACTATCGAAGGGCGCTGAAAAAATAATTGTACGCGTAACCCCTAGACTTTTTGGAGCTATATGTGGTCATGAGCAGCACTAAGCATAGCAACGCTATGTCAAGGTTAACTTATGCTTTGCGTGCGCCTTGCAGTTTCGTATGCCCGCAGAAAGTCTGAAGCAAATTTGTCCGCGTGTTTTTCTGTGCCCCTATGCAGCTTGTCAACCGAGTGTGTACGTAGATGGTGGTAAAACTCATGCAAAATAACAAAGGGATTTCTCACAGCATCACTGTTAAGCAAGGAAATAGTTTCATTTTTAGGCGTATAACAGCCCAAGGCGCTTCTTTTGCGCCCTTTCGGCAAGCCTACCTTCAGTTTCGGTGTGCTCACGCCGTATTTCTCCGCGAGAAGCGCAAGAGCCTCCTCTGCCCTTCCATTTAGAATAAGCCAGACAACCAAGGGTTTAAAGTCAGCCTGCAATGCGCCCGCTCCAGCAACAAAATAAACGCGTTGCCGATTAAAAGCGTTCAGGTTTTTCAAGCATCAGAGAGCAGCGCTGACAACCACAATTAGATTGTTCACGACTGCACTTAGCAGAAGCAGCGTGGCGGTTAGGTATGCGCCTCTAAGAATGACGCGGGTAAACTGAAAAGCGCGGCTACTCCTATCCTCCACTCGTAGCAGCATCTTCTCTGCATTATAGAACAATAAACCTACAATTACAGTCGTGAAGAGTTTTATGACTGTAAACGCGGGCAAGCTGGTTCTGGTGATTTCAGCCAAAAACGGGTTACTCTCAACAGCGCCAAAGTAAGCTATGCCCACAATTGTTGTTAACCAATCCATAGAGCCCATTAGAATAAGCGATAAGCAAGGAACCCTCTTGCCCCTTAGCACGTTTTGCCTTCTCCTTTCTCAACTACTGTATATGCTACTGTGCTCATTTAAGTATTGAATTACGATTTACGATATATGTCTCAACACAAACCAATCACGACAGAATCAGCCTGCAGTTGACTGCCGTGCGGCACATCGCTTGCAACACCATTGTTTATTCAACTTAGCCATGCCAAAAGGGGCAGTGGGAATAGCTTTTATATAATTCTATCCGCATTAAATGAAGCGCGTGCTTTATAGCACATAAAAGGAGAGAATCGGGAGAATGAAGTTGATCAAATGCAAGACCTATACTGCAATTGCTATTCTAACATTCGCCATGGCAATATCGCTTGTTGCTTTACCAACTATCGCACAACCAGGCGTAACCTTAGCATCATTCCCAATACTCGATGTAGTTCCCAACCCTGTGGGTGTAGGCGAAACCGCAATCATCCGCTTCGGCGCCATGCAGCAACTGCCTAGCGTATATGACGGATATGAAGGCTTAACCCTCACAATAACCAAGCCAGACGGCACCACCGAATCCTTCGGTCCATTCAAGACGGACTCTACAGGCGCAACATTCATGAACTATGTTCCCACGACAACAGGCACCTACAAGGTTAAAATGAATTTCCCTGAGCAAGTCTGGAAGTGGGGCAACTTTTACAATTCTGAAGGCGGCAACTGGATATACAATGGAACCACCATAAAAGGCAGTACACTCGAAATGGAATTCGAAGTCATAGCAGAAAAGCGAGCAACTTACCCGGGTCATCCCTTGCCCTCGGAATATTGGACCCGCCCAATTGACCCACAACTGCGTGAGTGGGCTACAATCTCTGGCAACTGGCTGACACGACCAGACAATTCGTTGGCGCTTTATAATGATGATGCACCTGAAACTGCCCACGTATTGTGGGTTAGACAGCTCACTACTGGCGGCTTGAACGGCGGCTACTGGGGTCCCGCACAGCTACCTGTCGGCGCTGAAACAGGCGACCCCTACGAAGGCAAATGGTCCAATTCAGTGGTAATGAACGGCATTCTCTATTACAATAGAGACTCTGCAACAGTAGCTAACAACACAGGAATAGTCGCTGTTGATCTACATACCGGAGAATTGCTCTGGGAGAAATTAGGTGTTTCTCTATCCTTTGGGCAAATTCTCTACTTTGACGGCTGGAACATGGACGGCTCCTACAATTACCTATGGTCAGTAAGCGGATCCACATACAACGCATATGACCCCTTCAACGGCGCATGGATCTACACAATGACCAATGTGCCTTCAGGTACACGAGTTTTCGGTCCTAGCGGCGAAATCCTCATCTACCAATTCAACTTTGCAAACGGTTGGATGGCGATGTGGAACTCTACTGCAGCAGGCCAAGCCAACCCCAACTTTAGAGACCCAGGCAACTATGGCAGCTGGGCTTCTTACATGCGCCCATTAGTCCACGGAGCAACCTTCGCTGCTAACACCACTGGCGCTTACTCATGGAACGTAACAATACCTGCTGGATTGCAAGCATCAGCATCCTTCGGCGCAACCACAGTGAAAATATATTCTGACCGTGTGGTGGGCGTCTACTACAACCGCTCACTCGTCCGCGTCTGGGCTTTGAACACTAAAGGCCTAAACAAAGCGTCTACAACCACTTCTCTGCTGTTCGATAAAACTTGGACTGCACCTTCCATTTGGAGCGATGGCGCCGTTACAATACACTACACCGGCGCCTCAAACGAGGTTGAAGGCGGAGTAATCGCGGTCTGGTGCAAAGAGCTTCGCAAGCACTATGGCTTCAGCGTAGAAACAGGCAACTACCTGTGGGAAAC
>JBNARN010000052.1:0-8862 GCA_049718365.1 Candidatus Bathyarchaeales archaeon | reverse complement strand
TGGAATACGTTTACATGCAGTATCCGCGTCCAACAGACGTTAAAGGCGTAGAAGTTACAGTAACCGTGCTCGACCCCAACAACAACTGCTATGACGTCGCTACGGCTACCACAGACAGCAACGGCTTCTTCAGCTGCACCTTCGAGCCGCCAGTCCCAGGCAAATACACCATAATCGCTATGTTCAAAGGCTCCAAAGCCTACTATGGCTCATCTGCTGAAACCGCCGTTTTCGTTGAAGACGCTCCGCCTGCTTCGCCTGAGTCTACGCCTGAGCCGGCATCGATGGCTGACTTGTACTTCCTGCCCGTTTCAATCGCCATGATCATAGCCATAATCATAGTGCTGGTTCTGCTAATACTGGTGCTTAAGAAGAAGTAGAACATTTGAAAAACAAGCTTCCCCTTTCCCTCTTTTTGCGCATCAGCAGCTATTTGTTTGGGAGTTTCTAAACGCAAGAGCACTGTGGCTTCAAGAAAAATAGTTCAGTGCTCTTCTGGCGCTCGTTTAAATTTCTAAGGCGCAGTGTTTCTGGGCAGGTTACACTACGTAATTGCTGGTTTTTTCAAAATCTTTTACGATTTGCATCACACGCTTCGGCGCGTTAAGCACTTGAACAGGAATGTTTTGTAATAGAACCCAGGGTGTTTTAAGAGCAATTATTGTTGCAATGTGTTTTTCGCCGAAACATTTGCTGGCGACATTAACGACGTTGCGTCTCACCGCTGCTTCAGATAATTCGCCCAGTGCATGTAGATACTCATGCAGTAGAAGGTTGTAAACTAAAGCGTTTACCACTTGCCTTGAACTCATTGAAGCCTCAACAATTTCAACTAACCTTCTGTTCAGCACAATGTTGTTTGTCCCAATGGGGTGATAAGCGCCCAATTGAAGGGGTAAATCATCCAGAAAGAGCATCATGCTTCCCCCACGCTTGCCCAGCGAAAACTCTACTGTGTCCTTGACAACCTGCCAAACGTCGGCATAGCTCTCCGCTGACTCGAGCCTATTACGAAACTTGTCTATGGCTGATTCATCGTTGCTCAAGAATTTCCCTTCGCTTACTGCAGAGAAAGCTATGTCTAATCTTGCCTTTAAACATCTACCTTAATAGGAGTAAAAATTAAGAGAAGAGAGGTTTCGGTTTCCTGAGCTTCTTGCTTAAACATGCGCTGATGAAGCCGTAGTATTCAGGTGATGGCTTACCGAGACGACTTTTGAATTCTCCATGGAACTGCGAAGCAAAGAAGAAGTAATGGTTAGGCAACTCCAAAGTTTCCATTCTTCTTCCATCAGCGCTCTTGCCGGAGAAGCATAAGCCTTTTTCCTTCAGAACCTGCAGGTAGTCAAGGTTGACTTCGTATCTGTGGCGGTGTCTTTCATAAATTTCCCTGCACTTGTACAAGCGGTACGCCATAGTGTCTGGTTCCAGTATCACTTTATGAGCGCCTAATCTCATGGTGGCGCCCTTGTCCTTCACATCCCGCTGTTCAGGCATAAGCGCGATGACCGGATGCGGAGAATCAGGATTAATCTCCACGCTGTTCGCATCTTTTAAGCCGCAGACATTTCTGGCAAACTCGATCACGGCCAACTGAAAACCGTAACAGATGCCAAGGAAGGGAATATCGTTTTCCCGCGCGAACTTTATTGCAGCCATTTTTCCCTCGGTGCCTCTTGGGCCGAAGCCGTAAGGAACGAATATGCCGTCAAAGTTTGCCAAGTCTTTAACGCATTCTGGGTTTTGCTCAAGCTTCTCTGCCTCCAAATATGTGATGCGGACTCGTGTTTTGCATGCTGCTCCACTGTGGCGTAGCGCTTCATTCATACTCACATAGCTATCAGCCAAGCCAGCATACTTGCCTATTAAGGCTATATTGACCTCGTGTTCCGGCTTTAGCAATGCATTTACGAATTGCTGCCACTCCTGAAAGTCTTGGACATTGCAGTTGTAGCCAAATCTCTGGCATATGAAGTCGCCCATTCCTTGCTTGTTAAGAATAAGGGGCACTTGATAAACGGATTCGACGTTGTATGAGCAGAAAACCGCGTTTTCCGGAATGGTTCCGAAGAGGGCTATCTTCCGCAGGGTTTCGGCATCAATCATTTTGGGGCTTCTCGCGACTATTATGTCTGGTTGGATACCGATGCGCCTTAGCTCATTTACGCTATGCTGCAGCGGCTTTGTTTTCATCTCGTTAGTGACATCCAGAATTGGCACTAAGGCAACGTGAACATACAAGGTGTTCTCGAAGCCCTCTTCCAGCCGCATCTGGCGTATAGCCTCCAGGAAGGGTAATCCTTCTATGTCGCCTACGGTGCCGCCTACCTCGGTTAAGACGACATCGGCATTCGAGGTTTTCGCTACGCTTCTTATGCGATGCTTAATTTCGTTAGTTACATGCGGCACAATCTGGACACAACGACCCAGAAAGTCTCCGCGACGTTCCTTCTCAATTACTGCCTTGTAAACAAGCCCTGTGGTTAAATTGTTCTCCCGTGTTAGGCTCAAGTCCAGAAAGCGCTCGTACCATCCTAAGTCTAAATCGGTTTCGCCGCCGTCGTCTGTAACGAAGACTTCGCCGTGCATGTAAGGGTTCATGGTTCCAGCGTCAACGTTCACGTAGGGGTCGATTTTTATGACTGTAGGCTTTAGCCCCCTCACTTGAAGCATCTTGCCGATGGAAGAGGTTAAAATGCCCTTACCAACAGAACTTAACACGCCGCCAGTAACAAAAATGTATTTGACCATGGTTTCCCCCGCAATAACCTACCCTTTTTCAGCGGCACTTAATATAACTTTTTTGTGCACCAAAAAACAGTAAATATCAAAGTGTGGCTTAATTTTTAGGTTTGGCTGGATTAGTTGAAAGTTTAGTCTATTTCTGCGCTACCGCCGATGAGCAAAAACGTTTTCTCAACCAATACTTGCAGAAACCTTAAAGAGCAAGTGCACCCATTATATAAATACACTATAGGATAATAATCTCATGTTACGCGAAGAATAATTCGTGTCATGTGATTAATCTTAACTCAATAACCTGCACATTGGAGGTGCACGCTTACGGGATCATCACAAACATTTACCATAAAGTAAAAAATGACCGCACGACGGGTACGATAACTGTTCCAACAAGCTTAGACCGTGTCAGCACAGCATTAATTGCCGCAAGCATAGAGAGCATAAACCGCGTTGGACCCTGCGCAGCAAAAGTGGTGCTGGACCGTGTCGAAGACGTTCGGGAAGCAAGACGCAAGGTAATCATTGACCGTGCGAAGGAGATTCTGCACAAGTGGAATATCGAGTCCATGCCGAGCGTGGACGAGGTCTATAAGCAAATTTCGGATACAATGAAAATCGGTAAGGTTGAGAAGTACGGGCCTGAGGAGCTGCCTGCTGGTCCTGAATTGGAGAATTCAAAGGAAATTATTATTGTGGAAGGCCGCGCGGACGTAATTAACCTTATGCGTTGTGGAATTATGAACACGGTAGCGCTTGAGGGCGCGAAGGTTCCGGAGTCAATTAAGAAGCTCACGCGGGAGAAGGAGGCAACGGCGCTTTTGGACGGCGACCGCGGCGGCGACCTAATCCTTAAGGAGCTTTTGCAGGTTACGAATATCCGCTATGTTAGCCGTGCCCCGCGAGGTAAAGAAATTGAGGAATGCAACTGCAAAGAAATTTATGAAGCCTTGGCTGCTCGTGTTCCCGTGTCTGACGTTTTGAAGCCGAAGAAAGAAAAGCCTAAACTTGAGGTGCCAGACGAGATCGCTAAGGTGGCGAAGGAATTGCAGGGCACGCTTGAGGCTGTTCTTCTTAACGAGAAGCTTGAGCAGGTTGAGCGGCTGCCTGTTAGCCAGCTAGCCGAAAGACTGCAGCAGGTAACTAACGTGGACACTGTGGTCTTCGATGGCATTATTACTCAGCGGATTGTGGATATGGCCAGCGAAAGAAACATTAAGCGTATAGTTGCTTCTCGCCTTTCAGAAGCCGTGAAACCCGCGCTGAACGTGGAACTCTTAACCTTTAAAGATGTCCTTCCAAGTTAGCCACGCATGAAGTCCATTAGGCTTCTTGCGCCGCCTTCTTTTTTCCGCGGCTTCAGCAGTTCGTCTTCTGTTATGCCGAAGAACTCGAGCACGCGGGCTGCTGCAGGCACAACCTGCTTGGTCACGTAGTACTCAGTGTCCACTTCATCGTAAGTGGCGAAAACGTAGGGTTTCACTCTATCGTAGAGGCGTCCCTCGCCGGCCAAGATTACGTAGCCTACTTTGTCGCCTACAGTCATTTTCCAACCTTTGCGGCTCAACGCCTTCGCGGCTTCCACATGCGAAGCCTTTATTTTGTATTCTTCCACAGGCTTTGTGAGAGTTTTCCAGATGATGAGATCACGGAAAGGCATCTTCCTTTGTCTTAAATCCGCTATGATACCACGTACATAATCGGCTGCCTTGCTGGGCGCCTGCTCCTTAAGGATTATTTCTAAAACGTGCTCCTGAACTTTCTTGGCGACTTCTGCCCAGTCTCCGCGGATAACTTCTAAGCCGACAATGTCGAGGCTGCCGTCTGGCAGTAGCCCTGCGTAGCGTTTTTTGGCTTCTGTGAAGAAAATGCGCGTGTAAAGTTTGCCCCGTTCAATTTCTAAGCCTAATTCTTGCTTGATTTGGGTTTCCAGCTCTTGAGTTTTCTTTTCTTCATAAGCTACGAATAAGCTGTCTGTGTCGCCGTAAATGACCCGTAAGCCCTTCTGTTCTGCCATTTTGATGGCGGAGAGAATTGTGTGTCTGCCCCATGCTGATGCTGCTTCGGCTACTGGCTTGCGGTACCATCTTGCCCCTGTCCAGCCAGCATAGCCATAAGCGGCGTTTGTGATGACTTTAACAGCTTTTTGCCTTGCATCCAAGACTTGGTATTCGGTGCTTTTTGGGTCTAGCGCTTTCATTTTGGCGCGGATTTCACTTCTTGTGTTGATTAGGTAAGATAAGACTTCTTTGTAGAAGCCTGCTGGTTGCTTTCGGAATTTGTGTTTGACTTCGGGAGCTTCGAATACGTCGTTTGGCGGCGCATGTTCTGTTGGCGGGATATAGGTGTCTGGTGAAAGGTTATATGCAATCATTATGTTGGGGTACATGGATTTGAAGTCTAGGACTGCGATGTTCGCGTGGAGTCCTGCTTGCGGCTTGAGCACGATGCCTCCAGCGTAGGGTCTGTAAGGCTGCTCCACACGTTTTGGTGTTAGCTCGCCAATTTTCTGTGCGTGTTTTATGAGGAACCATTCTACTCGGAAGCCGACAGCCGCCGTCATCACGTGATCTAGCGGCAAGCCTACGAGGCTTGAGAGTTGGATAGCGAAGTCTAAGAGCGCTACTGTTACGCCTTTAATTTTGCGTGCGTTTTCGCTGGAGAAGGTTTTGAGTGCCTCGCGTTTTTGCTTGTCATCCCAGTAATCTGCGAAGTCCACGTCTTCTATTATCTGCTGCTGCGTGGTTTTCGCGATGCCTAAGTAGTCTGCGAGGTTGTGGAGGGTTTTGACTTTTATGTCTGGGAATTCGTCTGCGAAGTCTGCGAGGTCTAGGTTAGCGATGCCAGTTAGCGATGTATGCCCGTAAACGCTAGTGTGCGGCTCAGCGCATGCGCGGTCTATGCATAGCCTTAGCCCAAGTTTGCTGTTGCGTTCCTTCAAGTAAGGCCAATCAACCGTGTTTGTGCCGTAGCCTACGATGACGTCTGGGTCGAATTTCTTGATGTAGCTTATGAACTGCTCCAGCAGTGGCTTGTCGTCTCTGTCTTCTCCTGCGAGGAACTGTTTTTCTTCGCCGCTGCTTGTTGCTGTTGAGATTATCACTATTGGGTTTCTGTCGGGTTTCGGTGAGCCTTCGCGGCTGTAGCACGTCATCGAGAAGCTGAGAATGCGTAGCGCTGGTGTATCGTGCCTGTCAAGCAGTTTTGGTGTTGCCTTGGCAGTGTAGATTTTGTCTGCGCGAACGCCAAGGGTGTTCTCAGCTTCCTCGGCGTCTACTTCATGCCAGCTGCATGGAACCACATTGTTGCTGACGAGGTATTGCATGGTGAAGCGAACGTCATCTTCGAGGCACTCTTCTACGCCTTCGACTGCTCGAAGCGCTTTTGCAAGCCTTGCGGTTTCATCGGGGCTTCTGCAGTAAACCTTTATGCTCTGCACGGGTTTTCCGAAGAATTTGCGCGAAGCAACCTCCAGCGTCACTATTGACGCATTGTGCGTTTTTCTTATTTCTTCAAGAACTTTTGCGGGGTCAAAGTTTTCTGCAATTACGGCGTAAAAATAGCCAACAAAATTCCTGTCAATGATGAGCACTCTTTCGCCTTTTTCCGTGATTCCCCAGAGCCACAGTTCCGCGGCGCCATCTCGCAGTTCGGAGTTAATGTCTAGAAGCCAAAAAGTAACCTTCACAAGTTATCGCCTGTAGTAAAATAGGCGGCAAAAGCCTTTAAACCTTTTAATTAAATACGCGCTTGGCTTATGCGAGCTTGTGCGCGGTTATGCTTGCACCGATTCAGCACAGTCCAATTGCGAGTTTTGCGTATTTGAGAATAAAATAAGGGATTATGCTTTGATTTTTGCGGCTATTTGCTGCCCGAGTTCAAAACACTTTTTTAGGTCCGCTTGGTCGGGAACGTATTTCACTTCGATGCTGGGCTCGTGAATTTGGAAGCCTGCTTTCTGCGCCATCTCCATCATGCCTTTTACTGCGCCGCCGCCCCAGCCGTAGGAGCCGAAGAAACTCCACAGTTTGCCTTTAGGCTTTAAACCCGCCGCGTAGGTTAGGAAGGCGCTGAGCGTGGGGAACATGCCGTTGTTGAGCGTGGGTGAACCCACAACCACCGCTTTGGCGTCTAGGATTTCCGTCATGGCTTCCGTGAGGTCCGCGGCTCTTAGCTTCAGCACCTTCACTTCTACGCCTTGGCTTGCGGCGCCTTCCGCTATGGCACGCGCCATCATGTCAGTGCTGCCCCACATGGTATCATAAACAACAACCACCTTGTTCTTCGCGGCGCCGGCGCTCCAGTCCGCATAAGCCCTAATTATCCGCGCAGGGTTAGCGCGCCAGATTACGCCATGGCTAGGCGCAATCATCGCGATTGGAACACCCATCTGAGTGACTTCTTCAAGCTTGCGCGTTATCAGCGGCGCCAGCGGCATCAAAATGTTAGCGTAATACGTTTTGGCCTCTTCCATCAGAACGTGCTCGTCAACTTCGTCGTCGAAGCGCGCTGACGTGGCAAGATGCTGCCCAAACGCGTCGTTTGGCATGAGAATTTTATCCTCAACTACGTAGGTGAACATGCTGTCCGGCCAATGCAGCATAGGCGCTTCTATGAACCGCAGCGTCCGCTTGCCCAGCTTCAGCTCATCGCCTGTTTTCACGACTTCGATGCGGAAGTCCGAGCCGTAATGCTCGATTATGGCGTCTTTGCCGCGTGCAGATGCTATTATTGTTGCTTTTTTCGCGTACTTCGCAATCACGGGCAAGCTGCTTGAGTGATCCATCTCCACATGGTTGACGATTATGTAATCGATTTTCTCTGGGTCTACTAGCGCGCAGATTTTTTGGAGTAGTTCGTTGGCGAACGTGTTCTTAACGGTGTCCACAAGCGCTGTCTTCTCGTCTCGGATTAGGTAAGCGTTGTACGTGGTGCCCCTGCGAGTTACGTAACCGTGGAAATCACGTATGTTCCAGTCGACAACGCCGACCCAGTCTATGCCCTCAGCTAAAACTACCCTTTTCATAATTCTTCCACTTCTCCATTTTCTTTTTGCGCCCGCAACTTATAGGTTATCTGCACACCAGCCTTTTCGAACAGGATGCCCACAGGGCAATTTTTTAATGTGACTTCATGCAGCCGCTGTAGCCTATCCTTCGGCGCGTCAAGCTTGAAGAGTATGTCAATTTTCTCCTCAATTATGGTGCCTGCTTCCTCGCTTTTTACCGCTTCAACCTTGACTTCGCAGCCCTTGAGTGGAAGCCGCATCTTCCGCGCCGTAATCGCCGCGACGGTGGCATAGCAGCCTGCGTGGCTCATCACGCAGAGTTCCAGCGGTGTTGGTCCAAATCCAGGAAATGTTTGAGTGGGTTGGTCTGCGATGGTGCAGTGTGATCTGCCGTTGTCTAAGGCTACTTCGTATCCCTGAATTATTCTGGCTCTTGCATAAAGTTTACCAGTCACGTTTTCATCTCCCTTTCTCCATCTTTTTCAGCCAAAATTAACAGGAAATTTCAACGCGCGCATCGTTTATATTGATTTCGTCTCTACGCGGCTCCATAGAGAATTTGCCGCTGCTACCAGCAAAGATAATATGCATGGATGTCGAGTTTATTATTTAAACGTGCATGTTGTTGGTAACTTCTTGTTGGAGGATAATCTTTGAGTCTTATACCTGATGATAAGAAGGATTTTCTCCGCCGTGAGTTCAAGGAGAAACTGGTTAACCCCGTGAAAATATTAGTATTCACCCAAGAAGTCGAATGTGAGTTCTGCGCTAACACGCGGCAGCTTGCACAGGAGCTTGCGGCCCTCAGCGATAAAATCGTGGTTGAGGTTTATGATTTTGTGGCTGATGCCGCTAAAGCCAAGGAATACGGCGTCGACAAGATTCCTGCTTTGGCCATCATCGGAGAGAAGGATTATGGCGTACGCATCTACGGGATACCATATGGCTATGAATTTCAAACCTTAGTAGAAGCCGTAATCAACGTTTCAAGGGGCAAAACAGACATTTCAGAAAAGACGAGGGCGATTCTGAGCGAAGTCAAAGCGCCCGTGCATATCCAGGTCTTCGTCAGTTTAACTTGCCCGCACTGCCCTGTAGCCGCAACGGTTGCGCAT
>JBNARN010000051.1:0-8863 GCA_049718365.1 Candidatus Bathyarchaeales archaeon | reverse complement strand
CTGCTGAGATGCCTCCGAGGGAAGGCGAGAACAAAAGCCGCATGGTCTCAACGATGGAAATAACACTGACCAAAAAGTAAACTAAAGCAAGCGGAAACAAACAAGACCCAATTTTAATTCTCTTCTATTTTTTAATTTTCAGCAGGACATTAACCCCTTTACTCAGTATTTTGTTGATTTTTCACATAGCAAAATTAATAGCCAAAATGAAGCCAGAGTAAGAGTAGACCGTGAGAAAGATGTTAGACATCAAACTTATCCGCGAAAATCCTGAACTCGTAAAGAGCAATTTAATGAAAAGGGGAAACCCTGAAATCATCAAAATGCTAGAGGAGCTTATTGCCGTTGACAGCGAATGGCGAAGAAACCTAACAAAACTAAACGATCTCCGCCACGAAAGAAAACTAATAACTACAGAAATCGCCGCGCTAAAAAAAGCTGGAAAAGACGCCAGCAGCAAAGTTGAAAAAGCAAAGGCAATCGACGCCGAAATCACAGAAATACAGGCAGAAGTAACCCGAGCAGAAGAGAAAACCCGCGACTACATCATGCGCTTACCGAATTTGCTGCATGAAACCGTTCCGCTTGGTAAAGATGAAAACGACAATGTCCAGATCAGAAGCTGGGGCAACATCCCCAAATTCGATTTCGCCGTCAAAAATCACATAGACATAGCCCTAAACTTGGACATAATTGACGTTGAAAGAGCAGGAAAAATCGCAGGCTCCAGATTCTTCTTCTTGAAAAAAGAAGCCGTGCTTTTGGACATGGCGCTGATGAGCTTTGCCATGGAGGAAATGGTTAAGAAAGGCTACGTTCCCATTCAGCCGCCCTATCTGATGCGGCGAGGCGCCTACGAAGGCGTCACAGCCCTGAGCGACTTCGCAGATGTATTATACAAAATTGAAAATGAAGACTTGTATTTAATCGCGACTTCGGAGCATCCCATGGCAGCAATGTTTATGAACGAAGTGTTCAAGGAAGAGGAATTGCCCCTTAAGCTCGTGGGAATAAGCGCTTGCTTTAGAAAAGAAGCGGGAGCGCACGGGAAAGATACACGCGGCATATTTCGAACACACCAGTTTAACAAGATTGAGCAGTTTGTTTTCTGCAAGCCTGAGGACTCATGGGCGCTTCACGAAGAACTCGTCCATAACGCGGAAGAACTCATCCAAAAGCTGGGTTTGCCTTACCGGGTAGTTAACGTTTGCACCGGAGACATTGGAACAGTAGCCGCCAAAAAGTACGATATCGAGGTTTGGATGCCTGCACAGAACGCCTACAGAGAAGTTGTCTCATGCAGTAACTGCACGGATTATCAGGCTAGACGGCTTGGCATCCGATACAGGGAGAAGGAAGGCGCACCGCCAAAAGGGTTCGTGCATACTTTGAATTCCACCGCCATAGCCACAGGCAGAACCATAGTTGCGATATTGGAGAATTTTCAGCAGGAAGATGGCTCCGTTGTGGTTCCTAAGGTTTTGAGAAAATACATGCATGACATTGAGAAGATAAGTGTGGAACGGTAAAACTTTTAATACTGCCTTGAGATTCATGATGGCACGTTTGGAGGATAAACTTGTCTTCGAAAACTAAACAAGTGCGCGATAAATGGCGAGGTAAAGCATGGTACTTGGTAATAGCGCCATCCTTCTTTGGAAACGTTGAGTTAGGCACGGTTCCAGCAGAAGAGCCTGAGCAGCTTATTGGGCGAGTTGTTGAAGCTACCCTTTATGATATAACCAGCGATTTTTCGCATCAAAATATGAAACTATTTTTCCAAATAAATAAGGTTGAGGGCAAAACTGCTCATACAATTTTCAAAGGTCATGAGTATTCTCGAGATTATCTCCGTAGCTTAGTTAGGCGGAGAACAACAAAGGTTGATGGAATCTTTAATGTAACCACCAAAGACGGCTATAAACTGAGAGTGGCGGTTTCAGCGCTCACGCTTGCACGCATCAAAACCTCTCAAGAGAAAGTTATCCGTTGCATAATGAAAAAAACTGTCGAGGAAAAAGCTGCTTTGCTGACGCTAGACCAGTTCGTTCAAGAGATGGTTTTGGGGAAGATTGCTTCAGACGTTTACAATGTCGCAAAAAAGGTGGCGCCGCTGAGGCACGTGGGTATCCGAAAATCCAAACTAGTCGCGCAGCCGACTGAGGTTGTTCAGCCAAAATTGCAGGAAGCGAAGCAGGCTTAAACGCGATTCTTCAGAGAGCTACTGAATAAGCGGCGTTTTCCTTTTCCACGTCATTTTTCATTAATAAAAATGAAAAAGAAAACAGGATATTGCTTCTTGCAGGTCTAACTGCGCCGCCTGCCTTTTAAGGGCGGAACATGGGTGTAGCGGTTGTTCTTTCGTGATTCGCTACAACCAACTGAAGCGCATAAAAAATTGTAGCAACAGCTAAAGGCGACAAGCGGAGCAAGAAGCAGACAGGTTTACGCACTTGATCCTTTTTTGATTTGACGTAGCTTAACTGTTTAGTGATGCGGAAATTTCTTTAGATTCAAATTAGATTGTATGTTAAGTGAGAAGGAGTGGCAAGTATGACTCATCACGCAGGAGTTCATGAAAAAGGAACGTTCGCAGTTCCAGACCTATTAGGTAGCATCAAGAAGAATGATTGTTACGAGAAAATTGGCGCTATCGCACTTTTCATCGGCGTGGCGCGTGGGGAAACTTTGGAAGGAGAAAAAGTTGAGAAGCTTACTTTGGAAGCGTATGAAGAGAAGGCTAATGAAGTTCTCGCTAAAATCTGTGACGACCTGTCTAAAAAGCCCGGCATAGTTGATGTTCAAATTCACCATTTGCTCGGAGAATTCAATGTAGGCGAAGACTTAGTGTACGTTTCAGTTGCAGGCTCCCATCGTTCGGATGTTTTTCCAGTTTTGCGTGAAGCCGTGGAACGATACAAAAGTGAAGCGCCCATATTCAAAAAAGAGCGCGTTATCGACTCGAAAGGCTCTGCAACTGAATATTGGGTTTCGGAGAGGAAAATGAAAAATCATAAACACTGACAGAATTTAAGGCGCATTTGTCGATAGCTTGACTGTGCGTTAGGGCTTGTCGGGCAATTCTGCTCTCGGTTAAGTTTCGAAGCAAAAAGCTGATTTTCAGTGAATCTATATAGACTACATGGGTTTATAAATAATATTTGGAGATTCTAAATAAGAAGGAATGCTGCCCTTTTTACAAGGGTATTGCAATGGGAAAAATTGCTGTAAAAAAAGAGAAATCTCAAGTTGCAAAGCCTTGGTACTTTACTCGCGTATAAGGCAGAGTGCAATTATGGCTATGCGTGGAAAGAAGAAAAAGAAAATGCAGTCATATGTGAGCGATGTTGGCTCTGTGGACTGGTTTCTGGCGATTGACGCTTGCCTATCTTAATATCGCAGAGGCTTGTCTTATTCGCCAATCGCGGTAGGAATAGACTGCAAGAGAAAGGCAAAACGCCATTATGGCTTTTGGATTACAAGAAGGGTTATATGTTTACGCTAGTAAATAGTGATTAAAGAAGGAGATGTGCTCTGTGGAGAGAAAAAGCTATAATTGGTTTGAGAAGCGCCGCAAGACTAAAGCGTTAGAATTGGCTCATGAGCAGATAACAAAAGCCTTTGACACCGTAACTTGGCTTCATAAGGCTATCAAAAGTTTCTCTGAAGGCAACTTAGCTGAGTCCAAGAAGTATGTGGAAAACTTGTTTAGGGCTGAAGAGGAAGTTGACAGGTTGCGGACAGAAGTTTTCATGGAATTGTCTAAGGGAGCAGCGCTTGTGGCTGACTACCGCGAAGACCTGTTGCATCTCGTTAAAAGATTGGATACACTGGCGGATCATACAAAAGATGCTGCACGTTGCTTAGAAATGCTTGAAGGTGCCAAGATTCCGCAAGAACTAAGCGGTAAAACAGTGTTTATGGCTGCAAAGCTTGTTGAGACGGCGCAGACCTTGCGCGACAGCATTGAAAAAATTTCCTCTGATCCGGCCGAAGCTATAGCGCAAGCAAAAAAGGTCGGTGAAATCGAGCATGTTCTTGATGAGGAGTATCTGAAGGCTAAAAGCTTGTTTGTCAAGTACGGCACAGAAGTCAATTGCGGAGCCATGGTTATTTTCGATGATTTAATCGAGTTTATCGAGCATGCCGCAGATATGTGCGCAGACACGGCAGACTATATTCTTGTGCTTTCCAGCAGAGAGTAAAAGCAAACTGAGCTCCAGCGCGCTTCTGCTTTTTTAGGTATATTTTTATCTAACACATGGAAAAAGACTATAGCCGCTTATTTAAAGGCTGAAGCAGTGTATGAACTGCGGTTTTAGCAATTACTTCTGTTGAGTTAATAACAGAGGCCAAACGACTTGTTTTGTGTTCGTGATTTTTCTGGAAGCCTTACTGGAGCATGGCTTGTTTTCAACGATTGATTGAAAAATATTACTCTTTCTGTTTGGATTTGCTTGCGGCTTCCGGGAGTGCTTAGAAGCTATTTGTTTAGTTTTTTGATCTCTTCTGCCAGCAGTGGCAAGAAGGTGCCGATGTCGGTGATTACGCCTACTGCTTGGGTTGAGCCTCTGTCCAGAAGCTTCGTTACCGAAGCGGGGTTAATGTCGAGGCATACCAGTTTGACAGTTGAGGGCAGCATGTTGCCAACTGCTATGGCGTGAAGCGTGGACGCCAGCATCAGCACCATGGTAACGTCCTTCAAGTGCTCTTTATACTTCTGCTGCGCTACCACAGTATCAGTTATCACGTCTGGCAGTGGCCCGTCATCTCGTATTGAACCCGCCAAAACGAAAGGCACTCCTTTCTTGACGCATTCATAGATTATCCCGCTCTTTATTATGCCCTTTTCCACTGCAGCTTTGAGGCCGCCAGCCTTGTAGATGGTGTTTATGGCTACGAGATGGTGACGGCATCCGCCTATGGCTGCTGTGCCCTCCCTTAGCGAGATGCCCAGCGACGTCTTCAGTAAATCGGCTTCCACGTCGTGGACGGCAAGCGCATTGCCCGACAACAGCACATCCACAAAGCCTTCTCGGATTAGGCTTGCAAGCGCAGCCGCCGCGCCCGTATGCACCACGGCGGGTCCGGCGACAACAGCGACTTTTCCCCCCGCTTTCTTCACGTTATAGAGGTCCAGTGCTATCTGCTTTATTATGGCGGTTGCAGGCTTTTCGCTTGAGGCGCCGCTGCTCATGAACTTGAATATGCCCGTGCTTTCGCGGGGGCGCTCAGGCGGTTTAACGCGTATGCCCTCTTCGCCTACCACGATTAAGTCGCCTTTCTTCACTTCTCGGATAGGCTTGCAGAACGCCCTTTTCGCTTTGGGGTCTATGACTATGACCTTGTCCATCATTATGCCTTCAACTTCAATCCATTCGCCTTGGAAGTAAACCTGTGTCGGGTTGTTGGTGGTCGAGTAAAAGTTGTCGGGAAACACCATATCCGCTGGGGCAGGCGCAACCTTAACCTCAGCTGTGTGAAACGGAACTGCGCCGAGCGGATAAATCTCCCTTAATATATTTTCCAAATGCTGCGGGGTCTGCCCCTTAACGAGAATTCGTGCATAGCTGGTGTCTGTTTTATGCTTTCCGACTTTGAATTCAAGCGTCTCAAAGTCTCCGCCAAGCTCTATTATGCGATCCCAAATTCTTGTGAGAATCATGGAATCTATAAGGTGTCCTTCAACTTCAATTTCTTTTTCAATTGGCTTGCTTTTAGTTCTTTCAAGCATCGTCAGTGTTCTCCTGTTTGGCTAGTTCGGCAGTGTCTTATTTAAAAAGTACTATGCTGTGCCTTCATATTTGGCGGCTATTAGAGATTCATTGCAGAAACCAGTAGAGGGTAGGTTCCGCCGCCAACGCCGAAGCCTATTAGCCGCCTATTAGCCAATCAATGCAGAAAACAATAGAGAGGAGGCTGTGCGGCGGAGAACGTGGAAAACACCTAAAACCTGATAAACCCTGCGGAACCAAGTTTGTGTTCTAAGGTTAGGGCAATATTTAAGCGCTAGACAATTATTAATTCTGCCGTTCATACTCTTCTGCTGCGTGCGTTAAAGTGATAAAAAAAATCTTGACTGGTTGCGGCTGCCTAGATCGCCACTTGAACGGTGGCATATCACCTGCAAGTATTACTCTGATTTATGGAGAACCAGAGACGGGAAAGACCACGCTGGCTATGCAGTGTGCTGTAAACTGCGCCATGCAAGGTTTCAAGACGCTGTTTATAGACTGCGACAACACATTCTCCGCTGAGAGGCTTTCGCAGATATCTGCAGGAAAATTTGATGAAATAGCCTCTCTTATAATTCTGATGAAGCCAAAAGACTTCAGAGAGCAAACAGCCGTTATAGACCGCTTGCCCGATTACACTGCCAAAAACTTTGGTTTAGTCGTAATTGACACTCTCACCTCGTTGTACCGCGCTCAAGTCGCTGAAGCTTCTGGAAAGGCATTCGGCTTTAATCGGGAATTAAACAGGCAGATGGCTGTTTTAGCGCAAACTGCGAAAACCCAAAAAATGCCCATTATAGTAACCAGCCAAGTGAGAAGCGTTTTTAACGAGCCCTACATCAGCGTGGCTCCAGTGGCCACCAGAGTTTTAAAATTCTGGGCTGACGCCATAATCGCCATGAAACCCACGGAAAACCCGCAAATAATTAAAGCAGTGCTTGAAAAAGCTTATGGAAAAACTCAAGAAGCCACATGCCATTTAAGGATAACTGAAACAGGGATAAATGATTATCAGCTTTAGTGATGGTTGGCTAAATGGACATGGCAACAGTGATAACGGAGGCATTAATTTTCATATTCCCCGCTTACTGTGCAAACGCTGCTCCAGTTATAGCTGGCGGAGGGCAGCCGATAGATTTTGGAAAAAACTTTTTGGATGGAAAACCCATTTTCGGTAAAAACAAGACTTACCGAGGCTTCTTTTTCGGGTTAGCCATCGGCATAATTGTTGGCTTAGCAGAATGGGCAATTTTTGATTTCCCCTTGCTGTTTGGCGTATTTTCTCCCTTAGGTGCTCTCTGCGGGGACTTAGCTGGCGCCTTCCTAAAAAGACGAATGGGAATCGCCCCTGGAGGTTTACTGCCCATCATAGACCAAGTGGACTTCGTAGTAGGCGCAATCCTTTTTTCGTTACCTTTCATTTCGATATCATTGGAGCTTGTAGCCACAGTTCTGATAATAACCCCGCCTATTCATCTGCTTACGAATTTTGTAGCCTACAAGCTGAAAATGAAAAAGAATCCATGGTAAGAATCGCCTAAACTTTGACGTCAATTGCATACTCGAGGAATATGTAGGCTAGAAGCAGCAATGTTACGCCTATGACTAGCATCATATATGCTTGCCTTGGTTTGTAAGCGTATTTGGTGCTCTGGTAAATGGCAAAAAGCCCAACAAACCCCATCGCATAAAGGGCGTTTGAAATGAGAGTCTCCGACACGAATTGCTCTCCAAGTGCGCTGCCACCCTGTAACATGCGGCTCCAAATAAAGTAAAAGTTGTTACTTATGTACGCGTAGTAGGGCGGCTGAGTTATAAGCGAGAATAATCCGCCGCCGAGAAGAAAAATCGCATACGCAATTACAATTATTGAAATAATTATGGATGATGGCTGCGCTGTTGAAATTTTGCGGAACCATCTACTCAGTGAAAAGGACATTGTTGATGCAGTTTTCTTAACTTTGTTTGACATCTTGTTTTTCCTCATTGTTAAGCAAGTATTTTGCGGTTTCCTTCGCCCATTCGCCTGTTAGACAGTTTTGTGCAATCTCGCTTAAATACTCTTTCCAAGAAATCTTTAACGCTTTCCTCCAAGACTCATACTTCTTAACTATGTTCTCATAAGCCATCATATGTAGTGAACAAAATTCTCTTTCTTCCGCCTCTCTTTCGCATATTTTGCACTTCAATCTTTTTCCTCTGCTCTCTTTTTTGTTGGGCATTTAGGATTAAGACATAAATTCCAAGGGCGTTTTCCCTTAAGCCACACATGCACGGTCGGCAAGCCGCATGCACTGCAAACATTATCCGTTGGTTTGACTAATCCTCTTTGTGGAAGTGGAAAAGCCGTTTTACAAGCTCCAGAAGAGTAGTTTGTGCAGCCAACGAAGCGTTTGCCCGTTTTTTTCGAGCGTAAAACTACAAGTTTGCCGTTTCTGCAGTTTGGGCATGCACCAATGCTTTTGGCTGCTAACATTTCCTTCTGTATGGCTTGGCTTAAGCGTGCGCCTATCACCCGCTCGCTTTCTTTAAGACGCTCGGTCACAGGCTTCAGCAGCCCGATGGAATGCTGTAACACGTTTTCCTTTGTTTCTTCTCCGCGCTGGATGTTATTCATTCTTTCCTCAAGTTCCCGTGTCAACTCTACTGATATAACGGTTGGACAGTACTTTTTCAAGGCATCAACAACTTCGAAGCCTAGTTCGGTTACTACTATCTTTTCTCCACGAATATACTTTCTATTGTATAACGTTTGAATTATGCCCGCGCGCGTTGCTTTGGTTCCTATTTCTTCCTTTTCCATTTTCCTTAGGAGACTAGCTGGGTTGCATCTTGATGGCGGATTAGTGAACTTGTCTTCTATAAGCACTCTTTTAACGCTTACTTCCTGCCCTTCTTTAACGTCTGGTAAGGGCCTGCTTTCTGGCTGAATAAAGGGCTTGTAGAAGCGAAGCCAGCCTTCCACTAAAACTTTCTTCCCATACAACTGAAACAAATTGCCATTAATGCTCAGGGTAACTGTGCCGCTTTGCCAAATTGCATAGTCGCCGAAAGCCGCCATGAACCTTCTGGCGACAAGATCCCAAATGTTCTTTTCAGCACTGTTCAGCGCTCGCTCAGGCATATTT
>JBNARN010000050.1:0-8880 GCA_049718365.1 Candidatus Bathyarchaeales archaeon | reverse complement strand
GCTCTACAGGATTCTCCATCCGCAACTCACCATAATGGACGCGCGAGTAGCCATCGAAGGCAACGGCCCAACCAAGGGCACACCCGTCAAAATGGGCTTGATACTGACCAGCAACTGCGCATTAGCCATCGACCTCGCCGCCTCAAAAATCATGGGCCTAAACCTAGAGGAAGTAGACTACTTACGCTACATAGCCCAAAAAGAAAACCTGCAAGCCACCGACATAAACGTGCAGGGCGTACAAATCGCAGAAGCAACACGGATGTTTAGGCGCCCAAAAATTGATTTACCCGTCAAAGCGCAAGCAGTGATTTACAAGCACGAGCTTTTGACGAAAATGTTCTTTTGCTCGCTTGGCCTCGTGAAGCTTCTGCAGAAAGCCACCATAGCCTACAGAGGCAAACCCATAGAGGTAGGCTAGCTTAACGCCTCGTCATAGACGGCAAGCACTTTTTTGACGATAAGCCGCCAATCGAACCGGGCTTCAATGGTTCTACGAGCGGAAAGCGCCATCTCAGCCGCTACTGCGGGATGCTCCAAATAGAATAGAATTTTCGCTGCCAACTCGCACGCGTTGAAGGGTTCAACCAGAAAGCCGTTTCTGCCGCTTTCAATCATCTCAGGGATGCCGCCGACCCGTGTTGTCACGACAGGCAAGCCCGTGGACAACGCTTCCAGAACAGCGAAGGGAAGGTTCTCGTAGAACGTGGAGAAGGCAAAAATGTCCGCTGCTTGATAAAGCCGCGGCAGCTTCTTGTCAGGGAAATAGCCTGTGAAAACAAGGTTTTCCTTTACGCCAAGCTTCGCCGCGTAATTCACCAGCTTCGCCATCTCGTTGCTTAGGCCTTTGCCCGCGATAATGAATTTGACGTTTTTGAATTTCTTAGTAACTAAAGCTGCGCTCTCGATTAGCGTGAACAAGCCTTTCCGCGCATACAAACGACCCACGGAGAGAACTGCCTTATCCGCGGTGCTTAAGCCCAGCTCCGCTTTTGCCTTGCGCTTGTCATCAGCAGGCTTGAACTTGCTTATGTCCACGCCATTGTGGATTACCCGAATCTTGTCCGCCTTCACAGGATAGTATTGCAGAAGCTCGCGTCTTGTGAAGTCGCTTACAGCGATTATTTTGTTTGAGCGCTCCAGCATTCTCTCCTCGAAAAACCTCAGGAACCAGTTGAAGCTCACCATGAACTTTTCATTCGCGTTAAGTCGGCTATACGGCTCGCCCTTAATGGCCTCTGCTTCGCCCTTCCATGTCGAATGAACCGTGGAGATTAGCGCTTTCCCGAAGCCGTTTGGAACAGCAAAGCTGGGCACAAGAGGAAGATTAACATGCGTAATATCCACGGGCAAACGGCCACGCATCTTGGTTAGTTTTCTCGAAGCAGAAGCCGCAAACTGAAACGACTTTATAATCGGCATTTTGAGCGTTTTAAGGAAGAAAATGCGGTGCCGCTCGTTGACTGTGATGTCTCCGCTTTCATCGTACCCCGTAACAATATAGGCGGGGTTGCCGCGTTTCATGAGCTCGTTTGAGAGGTAGTAAACGTAAGAGCCTGTGCCTCCGGAGAGAGGCAGATACTCCGGCGAAATAAAGCAAACGTTGACCATGCGGTTCACCTTTTTCTCTCCCACAGAAAGCCTATTGTGGTGATGACTGCGCCGGAGAACCATGCAAACGCGCGCACAAAGTATAGCACAACCAGTAGCATGGCGGTGGCGTCTTTGAACCTGATTGAAAGCTTGACTGCAGAAATAACGTAGTAAATTAGCATAAGCGCAAAAAGAACAGCCGAAGCAAGCCACAAAGGCCGCAGCACGTCGATTACGCCTAAAAGGAGAAATGCTATGACGACAAGCAGCAGAAAAGGCTGGAGGTTCATGCCTAAATCGGTGATTTCGTCGCCCTTAGCCAGCCGCACATGCTTGAGATATAGCTTGGCGGTGTTCTTGCCATACTGCAGCTGCTGCCGAAAATAACTGCGCAAATTAGGCCTATTAAAATGGTAACACTTAGCGTTAGGGTCAAAAAGTATCTTGTAGCCGCGGCTTGTTATCCTAAAACCCAGGTCAGCATCATACTGCGATGGCAAGTTCTCGTCGAAACCGCCAACCTCCTCAATGATCCGCTTCTTCATCAAAAGATTCATGGTTGCCACACGCGTAACGCTTCGTTTCAAGCGGGCATATCTACTTTTAAGGTCATATCCAATGCTTCTCGCCCAAGCATTCTCAATGTTCCAGGTTTCGATGCCGCCGCTTACTCCCGCCACTTGCGAATCCCGCAGATAACCCACGAGCTTGTTCAGCCATTCCCGCTCCACTTTCGCATCTGAATCGATAAAGGCTACAATGTCGTTGCGGATTGTTTTAAGCGCATAATTATAGGCTGCGGGCGCATTAAGCGGCGCTGAAATCAGCTTAACCGGGTACTGCTTGGCAATCTGCAAGGTCGCGTCTGTAGAGCAGCCGTCAACGACAAACACTTCAAGAAGATCCGCGGGATAATTTAGCTCAAAAATCGCCTTCAAGCATTCGCCTATAGTCTGTTCATTATTAAAAGTCGCTACAATTACTGAAATTTTTGGCAGATACGCAGAATCCACTATCCTCGGCCATCCTTCATAAATGAAAACACGATGGACAGAAGAATCTTAAGGCCATCAACCAGGGGATCCAAGTTGGATGTGCCATAGGTGCGCTGCTCAAAAGTTATTGGCACCTCCATGATTCTGAAGCCGCGCTTGGCGATTTTCACCAGCATCTCCGATTCTATCTCATACTCTCTTGACTTTAAACTGATGTCCTTTAAAATTTCGGCTTTCATCGCGCGGTAGCCTGATTGAGAATCAGAAACGCTTGCTCCAATTAAAAGTTTAATTAGAAAGTTGAATAGGCGAACGCCAGCAACATTAAATTTTCTGGCAGCTGAGAATTTTTGGCTTAAATATCTTGACCCAATAACAAGGTCTGCCCTATTCTGAAGTATAGGCGCCAGCAGCCGCGGGAGTTCCTCTGGGCGGTGCGATCCGTCTGAATCAATTGTTGCGATTATAGAGCCTCTTGCTCTTGCGAAACCAGTCCTGAGAGCGCATCCTTTGCCAGCGTGCTCTTTCAGCGAGAAAACTTTAACGCCATGCCTTTTTGAAGCTGCCAGTGAGTTGTCGGTTGAGCAATCGTCTACCACAATTAGTTCATACCTGAAGCCTGAGCTTTGCATGACCGCCTTTAAACGTTCGATTATGTTGCCTACCGTCAGCGCCTCATTAAATACGGGAATAACCACGGAAATTAGCACGTCATCGTCGTCCATTTGACTAAGATGCTGAATAAAAGAATTTATAAACTTTGGCTGGAAACACTATAAAACGCAGAATTATCATAGAGAATGGAAATGATTATGCAGGCGATATTGGAGAAGGATAAAAGAATCTGGTTTTCCATGTGGTTCTTATCGGCCGTAGCAACTTTCGGACTGGCTTTCTTCCCAATGTTCTACCACTTTATTGAAGGCAGAAACAGGCATTTTCGCCGCGAACACACGCTGGAAGAACAAATCGCTTCCTACCTGAAACAACACGGAAAAGAGGCTCCTGCACTTCCTGAAAGCGCCGTTGAGAGAAACGCAAAGGCGTGGGCCGCCTCCATTATTCTGGTAGTTCCAGCGTTTGTAATAACTTATTTACTTTCCAAAGACCTAATCCAGCATGAAGAGCAGCAAGACGCTTTTCTCGCAAGCGCTTTCCCGAAAAGAATCTTCATGCCGCAGACAATACCAATAAGAAAATATGCTTTGATAACCATAATTACCTTGGGCGTTGGAATAGTGTATTGGCTATACAAAATCGTGAACATGTATAACGCCCACTTTAAGGCGCATAGGGAGTTAGAGAAGGAAATACTCAAGTTGATGGAGGAAAAAAGAGCTGAAGAACCCGTGTAAGCAGAAGCGGTTTGTAAGCCACGGCGGCGATGTCTGGGGCTTCGCCAGAAAATATAATATTCCACTGGAGAAGGTGCTTGAATTCAGCGGTCCCATCAATTTTCTCGGGCCTTCTCCGAAAGCGGTGGAAGCCGTAAGGGAGCATGCTAAGCTGATAAGGTTTTATCCAGACCCGAACCCTGTGGAGTTAAGAACGGAAATCGCGCGGTATGTGGGCCATGGCGTTAAAGAATCGAACATTATTTTGGGAAACGGCTCCATTGAGCTTATCTACATGATTACGGACGCGCTACCAAGCGGGTTCAAAGCGGTTATTCCTGTGCCGTCGTTCACCGAATATGAAAAAGCAGTTTTGAGAGTAGGCGGCGAGCCCCTTTTCGTGCAGTTGCCGGAGAATTTTGCATTGGATACGGAAAGCGTGAAAAAGGCGGTGACGGCGGATACACGCATAATTTACATCTGCAATCCCCACAGTCCCTCAGGAACACTCTACAGTAGAGAGGCACTCTTGGATCTTGTCGAGTTCTGCCATAAGAGAAACATCATCGTTAGCATAGACGAGAACTACATCGAGTTTGCAGAGAAAGGCCAAGACGCCACAATGGCGGGCTACGTTAAGCAATACGCGAACCTATTTGTGATTAGGTCTGTCACGAAATTCTACGGCATGCCCGGCATCCGCTTCGGCTACGGCATTGCCGCCGAAGACCTCGTGAACACGCTGCAGACGATTAGGCAGCCCTGGAGCATCAACAGCTTAGCCTTCCACGCCGTTTCAGCAGCTTTAAAGGACACTGAGTTCATCGAGAACACCAAACGCACAATTGCAAGGGAAAGAGCACAATTTGCGAAAATGCTCAGCGAAATCGGAGGCTTGCAAGTTTTCCCGTCAGAAACGAATTTCCTGCTCGTGAAAATAATCGATAAGAAGATCACGTCGACCGCATTAAAAGAGGAGATGGCTAAGGAAGGCATCCTCATCAGGGACTGCAGCACCTTTGTCGGACTTGACGACAGCTACTTTAGAGTGACCGTTAGATCATCCGAAGATAACTTGGAGCTCATAAAAACTTTAAAATACATACTTAAAAATAAGGCGTGATTTTCAAGATTTATCATTCATTATCATAAGGCTTTGTGCAACAATTGATCATTGCTTCTATACAGCCTTTAAAAAAGACAAAAAAGAGTGGATGTTGGATGGTTTGTTACCTTTTTTACCGTTTTCTAAGCAGCAAAATCAGCAAAGCCAAAACTATGACTATTGCGATGATCATTCCGCTTGATACGGGCAGGAAATATAGGTCGGCAACTGACGCTGGCGTCGGTGTCGGTTCAGGAGTAGGCGCAGGCGCGTCGTTCACTTTTAGATAGGTTACTGCGAATGAGCCATAGTAGGCTTTAGATCCAGCAAACGAAGCGATAACTTTATACAGCCCTGGAACTGGTGGCGTGAACTCGCAGACGAAGTTACCGCTATCGTCGCTTGTTGTTCTCCCAACCTCATAATAGTTGTTGTTTGGATCAAGCACTTCAATGACAACTTCAACGCCAGTAGCATTTAGCGGACGCTCAAACTGCTTATAGACGTACCTCATCCACTCGCTCATGCACTCGTCAGATACCGCTGGAACGCCGTTGGGGAAGCGTGCTGTCAGCGCGTATTTTTTCGTGCCTGGAGAAACGTCAGTAACCATGCCTTTTACTAGCACGCTATCGCCGTATGTGACAACATCTGTTTGGATCGAAACTGTGGTGGCGCTTGGACCTTTACCTATGGCGTATATTTGCTGGTCATACGAATCCATGGTTACTATTATGCTGTCACCGATGATGGCTCGTCCGCCCCAATCAGTCTGACGGAACAAACCATTTGCTCTGAATACTTCTTCTCCAGTTTCTACATTAACGCAAACAAAGGGTCCGCCACGCGTCAAGGGATTAACTGGAGAGTGTTCAGTGGTGCCCATATAGATTTTTCCATCAGCAAAGAACAATGGTCTGATATGCCATTGATTAGCCCACAAGACTTGGTTGTAGGGGTCATCTGCAGCATAGGTCCACAGAAGCTTGCCTGTTGTGGCATTATAGCAGTGCAGTATTCCGCTCATGCCTTGAGCAAAAAATTTGCCATAAGCAACAGCTGTGCGCATGCCATAATGATCCAAGTAGTCATGCGGTGCAGTTGGACCCCAAATTTTATCCCCTGTATCAGTACTGAATCCCACAAATTGTAGATCCTCTTTAGCCCAGTAGGTGATGACCCCATCGTCTATGCTGCCAGCGGTTTGACTTAAGCTTATGTTGCCATTAGCCCAAGAATCGGGCGTTTTCCAAGTTTTATTGAACAAAAGCTGTCCTTCTGACCCTGGCTTCAGGCTTATGCCCCAGTGTATGATTTCTGAAACGCCCATTGTTCCACCGAAATAGGTAGTTTGAGCAACCATGTGTGAGCCAATTATTCTGTCATCGATCTTGTAGAGAGCAGCGCTGCCTGGTAAGCCTCTTGGTATTGTCTTGTTCCACTGATAGCCGTTCCGCCCAAGAGGGGTTGCTCTAGTCACAGGAACAGACCCGGTCGCGTTAATGATTTTGCCCTGAGGACGCCAAGAACCCCACACGGGATTGTTTTCTGTTGTGCCCCAGTAAGCGCTTATGACAGCTGTAGAGTTCCACATAGTCATATAGCCCCGAGTTAAGTCAAGTTGATATCGTATGATTTCGCCTTTTGGACCATACAAGCTAGTGCCGCTAGGAACGTCAGTCATTGTATACAGCCAACGTCCAGTGAGTGGGTCAAACGCTGTCCAATTACTGCCAGAAGTTGCCCATGCGTATGCATGAGTACCATGAGCGTTGAAAGAATCCCAATAGAATATTTGGCCAAAGCTTACCAATGCTCGCGTTCCGTCAGGGTGCTTGAGGGTTTTTTGCCATAGTGTTTCTCCAGTATGAAGATCAACAGCAACATTCCAATTATCGACATCTGTGCCTCCGATGGAATCGAACTTTGTGTAGATAAGTATTCCTTGGATGATTAATGAGTTGCTGAATTTGCCTTCGTATGCATCGCCAGTGAAAGTACCCCACTCGCCGAGATCGCCTCCTGCCAAGCCACCTAGTACCAAGGGCGTGCTCCACAAGATATGGGCGGTCTCTGGCGCGTCATCATTGTTTTTAGCGATAAGGTTGGGAGGAGTTGTCAGCCAGCTGGCTGAAATAGTCGACCATTCTCTTAGCTGCTGATCTATTGGACGAACCCAGTATTCGGTTGGAAGCGGATGCCCTGGGTAAATTGGTATAGGCTCTTCTTGCACAACAAGTTCCAGTATACGACTATCACTTGCTAGCATTATCGTGCCCGTGGGAGTGCCAGGTGACCCTTTAGTAGCTGTTGTCACTTGTTCAGGGAAGTGCGTCTGCAGTTTGTATATGCCCGCCATAGTAGGTCTGTACGTGGTACCTGTCCCTCCTGTCGAATCGGTTCTGAATGGACCCAGCTTTTCCGTGACGCCGTCAGGCCTAATTACTGTGACCGTTAAGCCTTCCCAGCCTTGTTCTGTTAAACTCAACTGCTGCATAATCCCTACGTGTAGCAATGTTTCTTGACCGACACCAACAGGGTTAGGCGTAGCACCAATGTAAGCATGGGTCTTCCTCGTGGACTGCGCATTAGCCACTGGTAAAGCAACAAGCGCGGTAGCGATGAGAATAGTTAACATCAAAAGCAACGAAAGCGCATTAGTCGAAGTTTTACTTCTTAATATTGCCATCTTTCAATTCTCCTAAATTTTTATTGTGCATAACTGCACGGCTAATCTCTTTCAGAGAGAACCTTTATTATGACTTGGTCTGTAGGAGTCCTATCTACAAATGCAAAAATATAAACCCAAAAAACACATAACTACTGCAAATGAGCTTGAGGAGTTTTCTTGAAGACAGCGACCTCAGAACTACAAGTTCTAATCAATCTAGGACTTACGCCAACACAAGCAAGAGTGTACCTTGCTCTTGTTGAATTTGGACCCCTAAAAGTATCGGCAATCTCAAAAATTTCCAAAATCGCTCGCCCGGACATATATTCAACCCTCGTAAGGCTTAACGAGCAAGGTTTGGTTGAAAAGATAATTGAGTCGCCACTCAAATACAGAGCAAAACCAATAGATGAATCGCTCGCTTATCTGTTAGAAATAAGAACAAGACAATATGAAAAGTTAAGATCAGAAACCCAGATTTTACTCTGTAAAACCAAAATGGAGAGAACAAACACAAACAACCAAACAGAAGATCATCAATTTATTTTCGTTCCAAAAGGAAGGCCCGTTATTGAAAAAATTAAAACTGCCATTAAAGAAGCCCAGCTGCGCATTGACCTTATCCTCTCGTGGAAGAGGTTTTCAAATGGAATAATCGACGTGTTTGCTGAAAGCATGGAGGTTGCTTGGTCAAAAAAAGTGAGATTTCGGTTTATCGTAGAGAGCCCTCCTAAAAATAAAACAGCTAAACAATTGGTTCATTTCTGTAGGAAAAAGCCTTCTTGCCAAATAAGATTTATTCATAAACATCCGCAGATAATTCTTGGAGTATATGACGAAAAAGAGGCTTTTATAACAGCAAATCCAGAAAAAGATCTAATAGGATCCCCTGTGCTCTGGTCAAACAATCCCAGTATAATTGCCCTATCAGAGGCATATTTTAAAGAATTATGGAAGAAAGCAATAAAAAACTGCATTAATTGCCCCTGAATTGTCATAGCTACATTACTTTTTTGCTATCCAAAAACTCATCTCAGGTTTGCAAATGCACTTGTATAAATAAAAAATCGGATTCAAAATCCATGTTCCGTTGAGATGATAGTCCACGCGTTTGAAGAAGGCGAAACGTTCTTTTTCGAATATACGCTGTATCGCTTCGTGGTTTAAGGGATGCTCTTTCTT
>JBNARN010000049.1:0-8918 GCA_049718365.1 Candidatus Bathyarchaeales archaeon | reverse complement strand
AGCGTTAAAGGCTTCAAAACGGTACGTGTCATCGCCTGAAAGCTTCTGGACAGCTATGGGATTAGCGAAAGCTCTTCGGAAATCCATTTTTGCAGCTTTAAGCCTGTTGACAACTTCCATTCTGACCAGCCGGTCGCTTTCTCTTCTCAACTCTTTTTCCTTGTAGCCACTGTATCCTGGAATGTAACTCATGATTTTTTCCAGAAGGGTGCGTTCACCTTTGATTTTTTCCAAATAATCTTTTTCACTCATTCTTTACTACCTCTAATATATGCTAAAATACCTATGATGGCTATGACCACGGCAAGAGCGCCTACTATGACAAGGGGATTTACTAGCGTATAAAGCGCGGATATAAGGGCGATGGCGAACATTATGCTGCCCCAAACCAAATAATAAGTCGCATCCTTGCCTGAGATAACCGCGTAGGCCAGCGTATAGGCACCTATAGGTCCAAAAATCCATGCTGGTAGATTTAGCCAGTTAAATTCCAGTAGGGGTAAACCGTAAACTACCGCGGCACAACCAAGGGATGCGACGAGAACAACGAGGGCGCCTACACCGTAACTTAAAGTTTTTCGACTGCTTTCCACTTTATTTCCCTCGTAGGCACCGGCCAATTTGAGTATGGAGTTGAATCTCTCTTTTAAGAGTTTAGTTACAATATTCCGAAGCCTTTCTGCGGTATTTCGCCTTTTATGGCTGTGCCTGTGGCTCCGTCTATCAGCAACTGGTAGCTTCTGCCTTTATACTCGTATTTTATGAACCATACTGGCGCATGCAAGTAAACCGCCTGCTTCACATTGAACTCTGTGGCTATATCAACTATCCTGTCCAGTTCCTGTTGCAGAAGAAAGCGATGATGCGCTTCAATTTGCTGCTTCGCTATTTCTAACGCCTCTTCCCTCTCGATTTCACTGTTCAAAACTTTAGCGAAGCCCTCAATCTTGCGAAAATCATAGGGAACTTTGCCCTCTAAAGGCACGTCATATTCTCTTGTTGGAAACCCAGCAGCTTCTCTAGCCAAAACAAGCCAGTTATACTCTTTCTGAATTTTGCCTTCCTTAACAATCGGCGGTGTTATACGCTCGAATATGCCCTTATAGCTCGTTCTAGCTTCAACAGAAACAACCCAAAACGGCAAATAAACAAGGTTCTTCTCCAGAATCTTTGACTTTCTGGCAAGGTCTGGCGGCTTAAGAAAGCCGGATTGCATCCAGTTTTTCACGGGCTCTTCTATGCGCTTTTCGTCATACTTGTTCAGCAATAGCGAGTGCTCAAAATTGTAGGCTTGCCCAGTTTCAATGACAGTCATGAAGCCGCAGTATCTGCATGTGGCAATTATCTCGCCCGGGTTGAATTCCACGGGCGCGCCGCAGTGCGAGCACCTGATGCTTTGGGCTACAGCCATCTCCTATGCCTTCAGCTTTTCCCTTCGCACGATTTCTCTGGCCACTATTACGCCTGAAGCTGAAGCCTGCACTAGGCCTCTGGTGACTCCTGCGCCGTCGCCGATGGTGAACATGTTCTGGATTTTGGTCTCCAAGACATTGCTCAACTGCAGATGAGACGAGTAAAACTTCACTTCTACACCATACAGAAGCGTATCCCGCGAGTGAACTCCCGGCGCAATAGTGTCCAGCGCCTGCAGCATTTCTCGTATATCCGCCAAGTACCTGTAGGGTAATACGAAGCTTAAGTCGCCTGGCGTGGCATTCTTCAATGTGGGCGCTACGACGCTTCGGGCTATCCGCTCTGGAGTTGAACGCCTACCAGAAACCAAGTCGCCTAGACGCTGCACTATTACGCCGCCGCTGAGCAGATTTGAGAGTCTCGCAATATATTTTCCGTAGGCGATGGGCTCCTTGAAAGGCTCAGTGAACGACGTGCTCACCAGAATGGCGAAATTTGTGTTTTTCGTTTTTCTTTCAGCATAACTCTGCCCGTTAACAGTTAACACTCCATCATAAGACTCGGTTGTAACCTCACCATAAGGCGAAACACAGAACGTACGAACCTGATCATCAAAAATCTTTGAGTAATAAATAAGCTTCGGCTCGTAGAGTACTTTGGTTAATTCCTCCATAACTGAAGCTAAAACTTCAACCCTAACGCCTATGTCCACAGGATTATTCACAGTTTTCAAGCCGTGGAACTGGGCTTCATTCTGGAGCCATTCAGCGCCGCTTCTGCCCGGCGCGATTATGACGTATTTTCCGTAGAATTTTTCGCCATTCGCCGTCTCAACGCCTTTGATGGTTTGGTTTTCCACTATGAGACTCTTAACGTCTGTTCTGGGCTGAAACGTGACTTTGCCATTCAACTCTCGGCGCATACGGCGCAGCGTGTCCGCGCATTTCTCCGTACCCATATGGCGGATTTTCTGCCTGATAAGCCTCAACCCGGCCAGAGACGCCTTGCGCTCGATTTCATCAACTTTTTCCGGATTCTCACCGTAGACCTGCGGGTCAGCGCCGTACTTCAAGTAGACGTCGTCCACGTATTTTATCAGTTCCTCAAGCTCCTTGTTTGTGATGTACTGGTTAAGCCAGCCGCCTACCTCTGTGGACAAGGTAAGTTTTCCGTCACTGTAGGCGCCTGCGCCGCCCCAGCCTGAAAGCACTGAGCATGGCTCGCAGTGCTGGCAGTCTAAGCCGCGGCTTGATGGGCATCTGCGCTTGTCTATGTCTGGGCCTCGGTCGAGAATTAACACGTTTAGCTTGTTTTTTTCTGTAAGCTCTAACGCGGAGAATATGCCTGCTGGACCTGCACCCACGATGATTACGTCATATTTCAAAGGGTATCGTCCTCGTTGGAACCCAAACTTACATGTAACAACTAGCATATATTTCTAACGAATAAGCTGAAAAGAAAACGAATACCTACTTCCATATTTCCTTGCAGACCATGAGGCGTTATTTGTCGCCTATCATTCTGTTTCGGCCAGTAGAAAAATTTGATGAGAACGTTTTTATGAGCAAACGCTTTAATTTTTAAAGAGAGATGATGGATAAAAGCTCTGCCATTATGCTTATTCTTCTTTTGCTGGCAGTTTCTTGCTACGTTGCGCGACTGCCCGTATCTGCTGGGTCTAAGACGATTGTTATTCCAGACGATTATGCAACGTTGGAAGCAGCGGTGCAGCATGCTTCCTCTGGCGACACGGTATACGTGCGTGCGGGGCGGCATAAAATCAGCAACGACACATTAATCATTAACAAGCAGCTTGCAATAATAGGCGAGGCCGCAGAATCTACCATTTTGATAGGTCCTGGCTACGGGTATGAATTCTTTCCATATCCAAGCCGCACTGGAGCGGATAAGCGCGTGTATAAGCCTTTAAGCGGTGGGGCTGCTCTAACAAATTTTATTCCACCTTCCAAGGTGGCTATTGAAGTTAACGCAGATAACTTCCGTTTTTCGCATGTTACCATTGAAAAATGTGACATAGGCATAGCCATCAATGGCAATGGGGCAACCGTGGCTCATACGAAAATGCCCAGCGCCTCTGTTACCGGTTCCCATGCGTTGATTTCAGATAATACCATCGTCAGCATCTCAGTTAAAGGCGACTACCAAAATATTACCCGAAATCAAGGTGGCCTCAGCTTGGCTTGTTCCTTCAGCTATGTCGCCGAAAACAAGGCCGACAGCGATATGTGGCTCTTAGGCTCATTCAATATAATCGCGGGCAACTCCTTTTCGACTCTTCACATGGAGCATGCAAATTCAAACATCATCTGCAACAACTCACTGATCTGTATGGTCGTTGGAGATTATGGACATACATGTTCAAATAATACCATATGCAAAAACAGGTTTATTGGTCCTTGGGTTTGGGGGATTTTGATGGGCGACGGCTTGTACAATGTTTTTCATGATAATTTAGTATCTGGCTATGGATATGGCATAGCTTTAGGTGGATACGGCTCGGTGGCAGAGCATAATCTGTTCTATCGTAACATCTTGGTGAGCAATAGGCGGCATGTAAGTACTAACTGGGAGGTTTTAGGAGCAGGCAACTTGTGGGATAATGGAGAAGAAGGGAACTACTGGGATGATTACAATGGCACGGACGCGAATGGTGACGGAATAGGCGATACTCCATACATTGTAAGAGGTGTTGTGTGGAACGAAACTGAGCGCGGCCAAGTGGATTTCGTTTTCGGCCAAGATAATTACCCTCTTATGGCTTCCTTTGATATTGATAGCGTAGCCATGGAATTGCCGGAGTGGGCCCTTCGCATACTTGACCCAGCCTATACACCCAAACCATCTCCTCCGCCGAGCACGATACTTGAACCCTCTCCAACATTGCAACCTCAGTCATCCGAGTTTCCGCCAGCAACTTGGGTGGCTGTTGCTGTAAGCTCTGTAGCTATCGTTGGCGTAGGCACCATCTTTTATCTCAAAAAGTCAAGAAAAACAATAAATCGCATTTAAATTGCAACAAAAGTCATCCGGCTAAATTATGGCAGTCCCAATTTTTATTGCACATGGTTGCGCTATTCAGTCTTCAATTTTAATTGTTAATGATTTTGTCAGTAGTTCAACTACAAAAAGTGATAATTACAATGAGTTCTGTTAAAATAAGATTTGAAAAGACGTGGAATCCAGAGCCCTACGCCTGTTCCAGAACGCAGAAGACGAAATTCATGTGAAAGTTACTCACAACCTGTATGAAGCGTGTAAACTGCCTGAAGTTGACTTTGAATACATTGTAAAAATAGATGGAACCAAGGGTTTTCAGGAAAAGAAAATAATAGTCTTTTATGCTCTAGGCTAATCCTTTATGGCTTCTATGAGGCTCATGACGTTCCAGAGTTTCACTCGCGTGTAAGGCGGCATGTTCGGGTCCTGCAAGATTTCGTCTAAAAGCGATATGGCGTTTGACGCTCGCACGGCAGGCGTGAACTCTGGACTTTGCAGGGCATTCATAGCGTCTTTTGCCGCGCGCCTAATGTTCCTGGGTGTCGTGTTGTCTTCTGAAACTTCGTTAAGCACCGCTAACGCTTGCTTAATTTTCTCTTCATATTCCTGCACCTTTTTCTTCTTCACCATAAGCATCCCTTTTCCTAATGCAATAGCGCAGTAACCAAGTTATATAAGCTTTGATACGTATTTACTTTTAGGGTCTAAAGATGCAAGAGAAAACCACAGATGACCACATTAAACGCATGGCTGATCTGCTACGGCAGGGCGCAACTTTAACCGACCTGTCATGTCCCGCCTGTGCGTCGCCGCTTTTTAGGCTTAAGGATGGAAAGCTATGGTGTGGTAAATGCGAAAAGAAAGTTATCGTGGTGAAAGAGGATGAAGCACCCGAAGCGCTTAGCAGTATGGCGTATGATAAGCTTGAAGCTACATTATTGGCTAAAGTTGAGGCGATACAGGAGAAGATTCAAAACACTGAGGACGTGGATGAGCTGCAGAAGCTCAGCACCGCCCTCTCCGAACTGCTGAGCAGCTTGGAGAAAGTTAAGAAAATGAAAAAGCGTTAGAGAAGAGCCGAAAATGCTGGGGTTTTACGCGAATTTTCCCGCAAATCTCCATAGCGTTGAAGGCTTTGCTTCAATTCTTTCAGCTAAGAAGCTTCAGCAGAAACTGATACAAGTGCTGCGTGATGTAAACCGTAAGCCATTCCGTTTTGAGGAAGTCGCAGACCCCACAGTGCCCAACGGTTCAGTAATGTTCGAGATAGGTTTAGCTGAGGATACAAGCTTCAATTACATTGATGAGGAAGAAACAAAGAAAGTGCTCGGCGCGTTAAGGAAAGGTGCATTTCAGTTGATGGATTTTTTCTGTGTTGCCCGCTATTATAGAGATGCTGGCGAGAAGAAGGCGCCCTTGAAATTTGACTATTACCTTGTGCGCTTTGTCTTCGGCCACGGCTTGGTGGAAATCCAGGTTCATCATGAACGAGGCCCAAGATATGTTTCCCCAAGAGATCTCACTGCCTTCTTGGTGGATCAGATTAACCAGGCTTCCGCGAGGAAAGTGCTAAAAACCATTGCGGCTGAGTCTTCTCAGTGAAACGTGTCTAGGAACCTTTTCACTACCGTGTATAGTTCTTTTGCTACTGCGTTTTTAGGCTGGTTGCCGTTAACCCTGACGAGGATGCCTTTCTCCACAAATTTAAGGTATATCTCCCGCACTTTCTGCTGAATCTCCAGCTTCTCCATCACAGACCTTTCGGGTTTAAGTCGTTTCATCGTAACTTTGGGGTCGACATCTATGAAAACCGCTAGGTCTGGCTTAAGCGCATACTCATTTATTTTTTCTATCCATTCTATGCTTAGGCCGGTAGCGCCCTGATAGGCTATGGATGAGTAGAGATAGCGATCTGAAATCACAAGGCAACCCTGCTGTAGGGCGGGGAGAATTTCTGTTTCCACGTGTTCCATGCGGTCTGCCGCGAAGAGTAAGGCTTCAACAGTGCTTGAAAGGCGTTTTTCGCCGTAAAGGCAATGCTTGCGGATGAAAGCGCCGATTTTGCCGCGGCTGGGCTCTGCCGTATAAACCGCATTATAGCCGGCTTTAAGTTTTTCAGCAAGCATTTTTGCCTGTGTTGTTTTTCCAGAG
Source organism: Candidatus Bathyarchaeales archaeon (assembly GCA_049718365.1). Classification (GTDB taxonomy): domain Archaea; phylum Thermoproteota; class Bathyarchaeia; order Bathyarchaeales; family Bathycorpusculaceae; genus JAOAIV01. Next base: position 2,336 of record JBNARN010000049.1, on the reverse strand, counting down.
CCATCTAAGCCTTCGAGACAGATGAATGCGCCTCTTTTAGTCATCTTCAGTCAACCTTGGAATAGCGCTACACATTATAATGGGACACCTAAATATAACTTAACAAGAGCGGAGACGTTCAGAAATGCCTAAGGCATATTGGGGCGAAATCAAGGATCCCGTGCATGGATACGTGTATATAACCGAGGCGGAGAAGGAGCTTATTGACTCGTATCCGATGCAGCGGCTGCGTCGGCTGCGGCAGCTGGCGGGTTCCGAGTATGTTTATCCCGGCGCGAACCACACTAGATTCGAGCACTGCGTCGGCACCATGTACTTGGCGGGAAAGGTTGTTGAGAACCCGAATATTTCCCGGCTTGTCGGCGACGAGGAAGCCAATTTAGCCCGAATTGCGGCTTTGCTTCATGATGTGGGCCACGGCCCGTTTTCTCATGTTTTTGAGCAGCTGCTGATTAGGGATCTGGAGAAGACGCATGAGGATATCACGTCGTGGATTATCGAGAAAAGCGAGTTAAGCGATAAACTCGCCAAAATGGGCTATAAGCCCGCGGAAGCGGCGAAGCTCGCTGTGGGCAAGCTTCACAAGCCCGGCAAGGCCTTTCTCGACCAGATAATAAGTAGCGCGGTGGATGTGGACAAGCAGGACTTCATTGTTCGCGACACATTCCACACTGGCGCGGAGTACGGCTTCATCGACGTGTTCAGGCTTATTCACGCGGTGGACGTTTTAGGCGAGGACTTGGCGGTGGAGGTCGGTGCGCTTTCGGCGCTGGAAGCCTTCATGATAGCCCGCATCGAATCGTTTAAGAGCATCTATTTTCACCGTGTAGGACGCGCAGCGCAGATTATGCTTGCCATGGCCATGGAGAAAGCAAACGAGGAGCTGGGGTTAACAGCGTTTAAGACACCTGAGGAGTATTTAGCCATGGATGACTACACTGTTTGGGCCGCGCTGAAAAACTGTAAGGCGTCTAAAGAGATAATTGCGGATTTGGAGCGGCGGAGAATGCTAAAGTGCGCCTATGAGCGGACATTTTACCAGAAGGACACCATGATCTCGAACATTTTTGGGCGCGAAGCTTACCGGCGGCAGATGCAAAGCGAAATCGCGAAGGAAGCAGGTGTGGCAGCCGAAGCCGTGATCATCGATGTGCCCACGGTGCCCTCGGTGCCTTATCATCATGCGGTGCTTATGGAGTCTATGGAGATACCTGTCTTCAGCAGAAGCCAAGCTGGCAGGAAAGCGCCGCATCGCCTAAGCGACGTCTCAAAAATCATCGAGAACTTGAAGGGCTTCATCAACATCATGCGCGTTTACACACCAGCAGCCTACCGTGAAAAAGTTGAGCGTGCAACGGCGAAGATTCTGGGCAAGATTCCTGAAACCGCAAAAATATCCTACTGAAAATTTTAGTAGGAAAGAAAGAGCTTTAATGGCGGCTGAAACAGAAAAATTGCTGTAAAGCCGTCGTTTTTAGTAAATGGTGCACAAAAATTGGCCGAATTTTTTTAATATTGGAAGCAGCGGTTTGCCTCTGTCGCTGTTATGTTGCAAAACTTTTAGCTTAACATAGTGGGTGCAAAGTCGCCGATTTCTTTAGCCTTGTTATCGAGAGGTTAATTGATTAAATTTTGTACGCAATCGACCTTGCTCGCACATGAGTATGCGCTTCAGTTGTTCCTCTTCTGCAATAATCTTTTCACAAAGCAATTGCGTATCAGCGTCTTTTTCTTTCTTTGTCACTTCAAGTATTTCTTTGTATTTTGCTATTATTTCATTTTCTGCACTTAGATCAAGCTCAATCATTTCTTTAAGGGAACTTCCAATTTTAACTGGTATGGGCTGAGTTGTGGGTGTGCCTTCAAGTGAAAAAAGACGTTCGCCAAGAATCATTACCCTTTTAAACTTCTCAATTGCGTTATCTTTGAAAATATCCTTTAAAACCGGATTTGCTGCTTTTTCCAGAGTCACATGTTGCCACATATACCTTATGCTAGAACCTAGCTCCATTGCAATGGCGTTATCCAACAAATTTAAAATATCATCCATAATAATGCCCCCTGCTTATATTTTTCTTTTGATAACGCTATAAATGTTGTCATTTAACGCCTACTCCGAAGAATATTAAGCTAGTAAACACCCGCGCAAAAAGTCAATTAATACCTGTTAGTGTGCTATAAAAAGCATGGGAAAAGTAAATTAAGAGAAGTAGAATTTGAATAAGCGCATTAATACAAAAAGCCAAGTATATATAGGAAAAATAAGAATCCAATGATGCCGCGCTCCGGTAGTATAGTCCGGTCAAGTATTTCGGCCTTTCGAGCCGAAGACCCGG
>JBNARN010000048.1:6180-9123 GCA_049718365.1 Candidatus Bathyarchaeales archaeon | reverse complement strand
GAAAAACCTTGAGCTTTTTATCGCGTTTCTGGGGCAGCTTTCAGCGCATTGATAGCAGAATACACAAAGGTCAAGATGGAATAGAGGCCGCCGTTTCCCTTCTACCTCAACCATTTCAATTGCCTTCGCAGGGCAGTCTCTGGCACATAAGCCGCAGCTAATGCAGAGGTTAATGTCGTATACTTGCTTGCCGCGGAAGCCTTCCGGAACTTCAGCTTTTACAAGCGGATACTTGCTGGTGGCAGGTTTCTTAAAGAGATGCGCCCACAGTTCCTTCATCATAGGTGGCACAGCAGATTTCTTCATAGCTTACATCACCAGCGGATAAACCCAAGTAGCTAAAGCAACTGTTAAAGTAAGCGACAACACTGAAAGCGGCACCAGAACCCGCCAATTAGCGGTTAACACTTGGTCAATACGCAACCTCGCGAACAAGCATGTAATGTACTCTGTAATTACTACGACTGCTAACAGTTTAAGCATAAACCACAACGTGTACCAAAAAGCTGGTGGACCGAAAAAGACTGGCCCGTAAGGTCCGCCGAGAAACAGCTCGACAACAAGCGCTGCGCCGAAAACAATCTGCACATCACGAGTAAGATGCAAAAAAGCGAGTTTGCCGCCGCAGAACTCGGTTTCTACTCCGCCTACTACTTCGCTTTCGGCGTGGGGAATGTCAAACGGGTCTTTCTCTAGCTCTGCTTGGAGAGTTACTATAAATAATATGAAAGCCCAAGGCGCCAAAAGCGCGAATGGCAAGGCCTGAGTTGCAGCTATTGCAGAAATGCTTAGGCTTCCCGCCAGAAACGCAGGTGCCAATGCAAGAAGAAACAATGGAATGTCATAGCCGATAAATTGAGTGAGAACACGTGTTGCGCCTATATCGCCGTAGGGATTTGTAGAAGCCCATCCTGAAAGGAAAAGGAAAAAGTTTGCTACGGTTATCAACGCCATAACAAAGATTAAGTCTCCAGCGAAACTTGAATCGGGTATTGCAGCAGCACCGTCGATGGGCAGAAAAGACAGAGCGAAAACTATGATGGAAAACGAAAGAATCGGTGCGAGCCTAAAAGCAGTTTTTTTCGCGCCGCGCGGAACTATGTCTTCCTTTGTGAGCAGTTTGATGACGTCGGCTAAAGGCTGAAGGATACCAGCCGGCCCCGCAAACGCTGGGCCAACGCGATTCTGCATGCGCGCCTCAATCTTTCGTTCCACCCAATCACAGAAAAGCGTAACAAGCATTATGAACGTGAAACCTGGGAAGACAAGCACACGGAAAATAAACCACAAGTCCAAAACCATTTTTCATCCTACCTGTCAGTACATGAGAAGCACGGGTCTAAACTCACGAAACTAGCAGGTACATCCGCTATATTGCCACCTACTGCAATTTTAATGAAAGAGGGAATATTAGCGAACGTAGGAGTACGCACTTTCACCCGCTCTGGATAGGCAGAGCCGTTACTTCTGACGTAATAGAACAGTTCGCCTCTAGGCGCTTCCACGCGATTAACTGCTTCGCCTGCAGGCACAACTCTCGGCACTTTAACTCGGAAAGGCCCGGAGGGCAGGTGATCCAGCGCGTACTCGATTATGTTAATGCTCTCGATTATCTCGTCTAATCGAACCATAAGGCGCGCCCATGAGTCTCCTTCTGTGCGTGTGATCAGATTAAAAGGTATTTCTCCGTAAGCCTCGTAAGGCTCATCTTTCCGCACATCTGTGGCAACGCTTGATGCTCTAGCTACGGGCCCAACCACACAAAGTTTCAGCGCATCCTCCTTGGAGAGCACGCCAACTTTCTGCGTACGCATCTTTAGCGTCGGTTCGTTTTCAAAAATTTGCCTGTAGAAATCCATTTTCTTCCTTAATGCAGCTAGCTCCGCTTTGACCTTGGGGATATCGGTTTCTTTTAAGTCTCGGCGTACGCCGCCGATGGTCATTGCTGAAGAGATCACGCGGTTTCCCGTAAGCAGCTCGGTCAAATCCATTATTGGCTCGCGGTCACGCCACATGTACTGGAAAAGCGTTTCATACCCTATCTCCAGCCCTGCATGTCCAAGCACAAGTAGGTGGCTGTGAAGTCTGTTGAGCTCCAAAATTATGGTACGAAGATACTTTGCTCTAAGCGGCACTTCCACGCGGAGTATTTTTTCCACTGCCTCAACAAAGCAGGCAGCATGGCAAGAGTTGCATATACCGCAAATTCTTTCCACCAAGTAAACATCTTGCAGATACGTGCGCTGCTCAGCAGCCTTTTCCACGCCCCTGTGAACATAGCCGATGCGCGGTTCCACTTGTTTCACGATTTCGCCGTCTACGCGCAGAGAAAACTTTTCCGGCTCCAGCAGCGCGGGATGCTGAGGACCTATGATGATGTTTACGAGTTCACCATCTCCTTGGACTTGGGCAGGATCTGTCTGATTCGGAATGGGCGGTTTTTTTGCTAAAAATTCGTCAATTTTAACGTCTTTTCTAAGAGGATAGAGCCCAGGAGGCCAGTCTTCAGGAAGAACCAGCCTCGCGGGATTCGGATGTCCTTCAAAGGTTACGCCGAAGAGATCAGTTACTTCTCTCTCGTGGAAACTTGCTCCAGGAATAAGGTCAGTTACGGTGGAAAGCTTCGGCTGCTCCTTGGGAACTTCAGTTCGGACAGTAAGAACACCATTGCTGGTGCGGAAATGATACATTAAACCTATTTTCTCGCCTACATCTACGCCGGTGAGAGCAGAAATACAAGCACCGTCATCGGCTTCCAGCAGGGCGCCAACAATTTCTCGGATAGATTCTGCTTTAACTTGGATTAGCGCCTTCCCTAGTTGCCCTTGCTGAATTTGAAGACTATCGCCCATTCTATCTTGGAGAACTTTTAGAGGATCATGCTCATTCTTTGCCGTTTGGCTTCGCCTCTTTCAATGAGTTAAGCAGTTTTACTACCCCGTC
>JBNARN010000048.1:2809-6170 GCA_049718365.1 Candidatus Bathyarchaeales archaeon | reverse complement strand
AGCGTTTACAGGAATTACCTTGTCTACGCCGCCGATTACAGAGTAGTTTCCCTTGAATACGCCGCCTGAACAGGCGCAGGCGCCGATAGCTACCACGAATTTCGGCGCTGGCATTTGCTCGTAAATGCGTTTCAGCCTTTCTGCGCACTGGGTTGTAACGGCGCCTGTGGTTAATAAAACGTCAGCATGCCGCGGCGACGGCTCAAGTTTAATGCCGAAGCGTTCAACATCATACCTGGGCGTTAAGAGGGCGACAACTTCTATGTCGCAGCCGTTGCATGCGCCTGAGTTGAAGTGGAGAACCCAAGGAGATTTCAGCCGTGCCCAAGTCGCTAGTTTACTCATTAGTCTTTGGCTCCTTCGAGAAGAATTAGGCTCGCGGCAAATGCCATAAATAGGTAAAGTATCAGAAGCGGCACATTAACCCCGTGTAGAAGTGCTGCGAAAGCTAGAAGTAAAATTGAAGAGTCAAAAATTGCGAAGTATATTAGAAACTTGTACAGCGTCACATTTATTTGAAGCTTCTGAATAGGCGCTTTTTCTCCGCACGCATATTCCGATTGCTCGTTCTCGGTTTGAGTGGATTTAGGTGAGGCACGGCGGCCAAGGAGATAGATAAGCGAGCTAACCGCTAAAATTAAGAGAAAGGCGATAAGAGATTCAGCGAACATGCCATTTGCCTCCTTCAGAGTTTTCGCAGCAAATCATGTGTTTCCCTTTGAGCGACTTTTCAGTTATTTTCTCAATGTTTGTCTTAATTGTACATATGCCACTTATAAGCAGGCTTTTATTGACATACGCATATATAAATCTTAATAATCGATGCGCATGTTTACAATAATCTGAAATTGGCAGAAATTTGTCTAAAAGAAAACGCATACCAACGCCATCAATGCAGGGATTTTTATCCGCATTTGTTGTAGCCATAGGCCTCCGAGCTAGTCTTTTAGAATGGAACTCCAAGCATTTAAAGCTTAACCAACAGAAAGCCCTACATAATCCATGAAATTGCCGCATTAAAATAACAGTTAAAAAGTCAGAAGGAACATAAGGTGGAGTCCGAGCCTATTCTGTTTCCACGGTTCCATGCCATCTACGTTCTAAGTACAGGATTAGACTGAAGAGGCCTCTGCTAAATATGACGAGAATAAGCAGCGAGAACTCTTCGTATGTGCGTGTAACTACGGTTCTTATGATTTCAGCGCCGATAAAGAATTCTAAGCTAAGCGTCAAATAGCCTGAGAGAAAGCGAGTTACGCAAGTTGGCTTGTAAGGATCCTTCAATTTGCACTGCACGAACCGTATTGTAACAAGCACCGCGCCGAAAATTATAACGCCACCGCCGATCAGATAGATCATGTTGGTTGTTATGTTAAGTAACGTGTCAACTATCGCCTCAATACCTGGCATGAATTCTTCGCTTATTGGAGTTAAAACAGCAGCCACAATGGATAAAGCCACAACTATGGTTAGTAATACAGCAGTTAGTGCGCTAAAGCCCTCTTTCTTTGTTTCCGCGTTACACTCAGCCATAGGTAAAACAACCTGCGAGTCAGTAAATATACAAGTGATTAACTTAATAATTTTATTGTTTCATACTACGCCACTATCGAACGCAGTCACCTGCTTATGCTGCAATAACCCCTTTGCTAAATGCGCTTCTCAGCCTGCTTTGTCAGTGCATGCATTAAGTCGGCTTTAGTTACTATGCCAAGCAACTTTTTCGAGTCCGCTCTGTCAAGGACGATAACGCGTCCTGTTTCATGTTCGCTCATTTTCTTGAAGACGTCCAACGCGGTTTCGTCAGGGTAAGCAACAACCATTGTTTTTCGCGCTATTTGGCCGACAGAGGTTTCATCTCGTTTCTTTTTAGCGATGTTCGCTGCTTCTTCGATGGTAACCCAGCCGGCAAGTTCACCTTTTTCATTTGCCACTGGATAGCCAATATGGTGATGTTTAGCTACGTAATCTAAGAATTGGCTGACAGACATATCATAGGGCACAATTTGGATGTTCTTGGTCATTATATCTTCAATCTTGAAACAGGCTAAATCAGCTGTTTCTCTAAGCAGCAACGTAGGAAGATAACCATAAACCTCTTCCATCTCCATGGCCTTTTTGAGGGCTTCTGCCCGCTTCTGCATCGCCGCCAGCATCACGCGCTCAAAGACTTTAGGCTCTTGCTCTATAACCCAAGTGCTGATGATTCCATTTTCAACGGCGTTGTAGAAGAAATCTTCGCCCGCTTTAGTTCTGATTATAACGGTTGACCAGTCCGTCAGAGGATACGCGCCTCCAACAGATATGTCTGCGAGTTCGGAGGTGAAATCCATGCAAGTAAGGCAGCTGGGCATAATGTGCTTCTCAATTTCAGATAAGGGAATACGTATCTCACCCGTTTCAGTCTGGATGACAAATTTTGAGGATAAATGCATCTGCTTTATGTCAGACGAACGTACCTTGTAAGTTTTCTCGATATAATCTAGCATGGAACTAAATGAAAAGGTTCCGAAGCAGAAAAGACCAATCGTTATTTTCAAATGATCAATAATTTTATGCTGCCATGCCTCCATTTTGCGAAGCGCCAGCACATGGCAAGGCACCCCAACAAAGGCTATGGCGGTTTTTCCATGACTATACACCGCGCTTCCATAAGCCTTGGCCACTGAAGAAGGGAAAAACTTGCTGCCCACAGCTGAAAGAATATCGTCTGGCACCAAAGCCACCGACGGTTTGGGTTTGGATGGAGTCTCAGGCTCGCTCTGAGAAACTATAGCACTATCGAAGAATTTAGTTTCAATACCATAATTCAGAAGGGCGGTAACAACAGCACCGCCGCGGCTTTGCTGTCGCAATTTCGGATCGACTGCTTGAGCGAGCACCATTTTTCTGTAGTAGCCTATAGCCTCGTGTTTGATTGGCGCATCGGAGACGAATTTCAAACTTCTCAGCAAGAGAGCTTCGGAGTGAGGGCAAATTTCGTAGCATATTGGGCACAAGTCTATGTCTTTTGAGCAGTCATACAGACGATTAACCTTCTCATCCATTATATGAAGTGCGCTAGTGGGGCATGCTGCTTCGCATGCGCCGCACAGAGTGCAAAACCCATTGTTAATAATTTTCTTTTCAAGAATATTGTAAGCTATGAAGGTGCTGTCTTTTGATTCCAAAGGAATCATCATATGAAATAAAGTTTCTTCGGATTTAAATAGTTAGTTACCGATTCACCAAATTCTTAACAAGCAGCCGACGATTGTGAAAGCTTAACTTACACGTTAAAATTGAGAGCTTGAGCAAAATTGCCTTTAACAATTTTGTTGCTTGCTTAGATAGGTTTAAATGTTAAAAGTTCAAGTAGTAG
>JBNARN010000048.1:0-2799 GCA_049718365.1 Candidatus Bathyarchaeales archaeon | reverse complement strand
ATGCGTAAAGGCATATGGAGATGCGAAAATGAGCGAAATGACAACTGAAATCCTCGAACAGAACTTGGGCAAAATAGTGCTCGTACGCTTGAAAGGCGGAAAAAGCCTGCGTGGGCGACTAAAAGGTTTCGATCAGCATCTAAATCTTGTCTTGGAAGAGACAGATGACACTACAAACGTTGAAAACACGCGGAAACTCGGGCTGATAATTGTCCGCGGAGATAACGTGGTTCTAATTTCTCCGCCGCCTAGGTGACATCTCGTGGGTAAAGGCACACCATCAATGGGGAAACGCACAGGCAAAGTTGTGCACATACGTTGTAGACGTTGCGGCAGACGCGCTTACCATGTGCGTAAGAAGCGATGCGCAGCCTGCGGCTATGGAGAGACCACCGTTATAAGAGAGTATGCGTGGCAAAGGAAGACGCTTCAGCGTCAAAGAGTAGTTTAATACGTCTTCTTGGGAGCGAATCGCGCTCCTTAACTTAAAATTTCTGATTTTGGCGGACACGGCTAAGTAAAAGTGGCGAAACTGGTGAGTTACTGGTTTGTTGCGCTGTAGTATCCCTTGTCGATTTTGACGAAGATCAGCGGTCCTTTGCTTTGAGCCATTCCTCGCGCCTTTCTTATAGCATTGTTTACGGTTGTGAGTATTCGCTCGCTGTCTCTAAGGTTTTGGATACGTTTTTCGCCGAGTTCAATTTTTAGAAGGTTTTCTGAAAGTATATCGGTGCCGCAGATTTCGCCATTCTTTATCAGTGTTGCAGCCACTACTTCTTGAAGTTCCTGTTTGTTTTCAATCTGGTTCCAGAAGGGTTCCGCTTTCGCTATGTTTTTTGAGGCTTGGCTCCATTTGTTTGCGTTTTGCTCACCGATGAGTAGTTTAACGCGTTCCTTCCATTTTTTAAGCCATATACCTGTCCATACGGTCAAGAATTCTTCTAGTTCAGCTGGCGTTTCCTTGAAAAGCCTTTCTAGCTTCTCAACAAGTTCGCATTGGCTTGCTTCACGCCCGATTAGTTGCCAATGATATTTGAGGTAGTTTGTGAAGTCCTGAGTTGCCACCTGTAGAACTTTGCGGTCAGATCCTGTTATGTCAAGCGCAGGGTTCGCGTCCTTCAGCTTTTCAGCCAACATTATTTCTAGGAAGTTCATTTGGTCTCCCGCTCTGAAGCCCTCTCCATAGTGATTTAGGTTGGAGGTTTATATTAAACTTTATTTTCGCGAGGGTATATAACTGGTTTAGGCGGGTTTTTGCAATATTACGTCTACAGAAATAGTTTGCTAAAGTGTCTATATGATGTGGTCTGGGAGTTTAGTGGCGTCTTCAAGAATTAAATCAGGCTTTTCCCTAGCAAGCTCTTCGCATGTGAATAGCCCGGATAAGACGGCTACGGTTTTTGTACCCGCAGCTTTTCCCGCTTTTATGTCGTTGACGGAGTCTCCGACGATGACGCAGTCGCACATCTGAACATCCAGCTCCCTTACAATTTTAATTAGCGCTTCAGGCGAGGGCTTCGGTTTGTGTGTGTCCTGCGCCGTGATGATGTAAGTGAAGTATTTAGCTATGCCGAAGCGTTCAAGTTCAGCGGCCACGGCTTTTCCAGGAACATTCCGCATGGTTATAAGCGCAAGTTTCGCCTTTTTAAAAAGCAGCTCCAGTGTGGCGTCTATGCCATGGATAGGCTTGGTTTTTTCTGCGCTTACAGCATAGTACGCGCTTAAATACACTGGCAAGAATCGACTTGGGTCTACTTTTATAATGTCATTGATTGGCTGGTTCTGTTCAAGTCTTCGAGGAATTTCCAGCGCAGTTGCCAGCGTAGGCGGCTTGAGACCCATGGCTTGAAAGGCGGTTTTTGCTGCTTCCAAGTAAGCATCCCGTGAATCAACAATGGTGCCGTCTAAATCGAAGAATATACCTTTCGCTCTAAGCTTAACTTCAACCATGTTCAGCGGCTCTCTTTTGCGCTGTGTTGTTTTAATTGAATGTTTCATAAACCTTTCCCGTAATTATAGACAGAAACACGTTAACACGCGCCTTTAATCGCTCTTTTTTGAGCCAAACTTGGCTAGGGGGTAGCCTATCTGCGCGAACCTACCCTCTATAGGTTTCTGCAATGAATTTCTAATATGCGCCAAATATGAAAGCGCCCATTAAATGGTAAGTTCTGGTCTAAGCCTGTTGATTGCATAGTTTTTAAGCGTGAGTTTGCACATAGCATAGGAGCACATTGAGGTGTGGGTTGTTTGGTTGCTGGTAAGCCGCTTGTCAGCATAGTCAGCGCGGGCTTGTCGAAGTTCGGCAAGCGCGAAGGCTTATATGCGCGGGAGCTTTTCGCCGAAGCCGTCAAAGAAGCGTTTGACCGCTGTCCAAGGCTTGAGCCTAAACGCGACATAAAAGCCATGTATGTGGGGCACATGGGCGAAGCGTACGAGCATCAGGGGCACACGGGCGCAGCAGCGGCAGACTGGGCTGGTTTGCTGAATATTCCCGCTACGCGGACTGAGGCGGCTTGCGCAAGCTCTGGCGCGGCGTTGCTCTCTGGCGTTTACGCGGTGCTTTCTGGCTTGGCGGATGTGGTTCTCGTGGGCGGCGTTGAGAAGATGACGCACCGTAGCACCGCTGAGGTCACGGAGTACTTGGCGATGGCGTCGGACTACCCGTTCGAGCAGTGGCATGGCATAACGTTTCCCGGCTTATACGCGCTGATGGCTACGGCGCACATGCATGCGTATGGCACTACGGAGGCGCAGATGGCGCATGTAGCCGTGAAAAACCATTATCACGGAAGCCTC
>JBNARN010000047.1:0-9336 GCA_049718365.1 Candidatus Bathyarchaeales archaeon | reverse complement strand
GATTATTTTGTTCACGTCGAAGCGTTCAAGTTTTCCGTCTTTCTTGCGCACCATGAGCTCGACTGTTTCCACATACTCGTAGGTGGTGAAGCGTTTTCCGCAGTTGACGCATTCTTTCCGTCGCCGCGTAGTGTTGTCTGGCGAATCACGTGTTTCCAAAGTTTTGAATTCATCAGACCCGCAGTAAGGGCATTTCACAGTTAATCACACGTAGCTATAGTGGATAGCAACACATTATTAACACTAATAGTAGTGTAATATTAATTATTGTTTACAACTTAAGCGAAATAAGTGCGACCGCAGCCATCTAAAATATACATAACCAAGTTGAGTATGTAAAGGCTAAGTCGAAGCTTATCACGTAGCTTTAGCCGTTAAAGATTTGGAACCACTATATAAGCTCAAAAAATTTATTTCACGGTCTATTTTTCAAAATACCGAGAATAGCGAAACGTTTACTTCCGAAGCACTTGAAAAAAATTATAAACAAGAAACTCGTATACGCGCTTATTTCTATGCTCTCGCGATTATAATTGCATGTCAATAGGCGCTTTTACTGAGATGGACGCGAGCGCTTAAGCCTTTTTTGCAGCTTTCTGGCCCGTCGTCTCTAACTCTTTGATGCGTGTCTCAATGAACTCAACGACTTTTTCTTCGCTGTAATGCCTCGCTTCCTCTTGCTTCTTCAGCTGCTCACGAATGGTCTCGAGGATTTTGTCCACTTCAAAGGGCTTAACTATGTAAGCGTCAGCGCCTTTATTCACTGCAGCAATAGCATTTTGAAGCGTTGGATATCCTGTTACTATTACCTTTCGCATTTTTGGCTTGGTGTCGCGCAGTTTTGACAACAGCTCAATGCCTTCCATATCTGGGAGACGAACGTCGATAAGCGCCAGATTGTAGAATGAGTTCTCGCTTTTTTCTATGCTCTCTTTTGCCGTTTCCGCCGTGTCAACTATGTATCCTTCGTCTTCGAGGATTGTCTTCAACACTTTCCGTATGTTCTCATCGTCATCGATAACTAGGATTCTCGCCGCTTCACTCATACTTCTTTCACTTCAACTTGGCTAGTAGAAGCATTATAGCATTGATAAAGCCTTTATGAACTTTTGATATGAATTTGCATTACGGGGTTAAAAATTATTAATGCCTGCTTGCACGCGTTTTTTCAGGAAACTTTCCCTCGCAGCGTTAACATACTTAACAAATTCAAGCTGGGTGTCTTCTATTTTGAGCGGAAGATCAACTTTTGAATGCAGGTTTTTCATGATTAAAATCTCTATAAACCGCGCGCCTGTACCGAAGATTTTTTCAAGTGCTCCCTGAAATTCTTCGAGGTTTTCTGGGATTCTGTTTCTTGGCACATAGAATTTGCTCTCTATGTGGAAGTAAATTGAGTGCTTTACAGATTCACCTAGAGAATTTAAAGCTTCGTCGATGGCGTTTAATAAAATCTTATCGAACTCGGCTGCGTTTTTCGCCAATTTTCGCGCACCCCGCTTGTTTCAACCGCTTTGGTCCTGATGGCTTGTGCATATACTATAGCACTTATACATTTAAAGTTAATTCAAATTTAGCTTTATTTGTAGACACCGAATCGGAACCAGAAAAATGAAGAAATAAGAATTCACTAGAAATTTACATTCTGGTTCTTTCCTCGATGTATACTTTCCTTCATAAGGCTTAACTCTTTAGCGTAATCCATCAGCGCCAACCGCAAAGTCTCACTCTCGCTGGCGCCTAATCGCCTCGCTAACTCGCTAAGAATCTCCCGTTGCTCCTTGCTTAATACAACCTTGACCACACATTTCCTCGGCATAGCAAACACCATTTTTTAGGTTCAACCCCGCGCAGTAGCCCACACGTTAGCCACCCTATGGGCCACGCTGCAGTACAATTTGCCTTTTCACTTTCCTTGTATATTAATCTGGTATCAGTTGTGTGAGGTCTAAGAAAAAGGCCATGGGAAAACACGGAGCAATACATCAGAAGCGGACACCGCGATGTTGCGGAGTTCCAAGCAGACACTCTTAAAACCATCACGTTAAACGAGAAGGAAGGCATCAAAGCCCTAGTAGGCAAACCAAAAGGAAAGCACACCATGGAAGTGGTCAGCTACCTGTTTGAAAAAGCCAAAGGCTGGACCATGGAAAAAGCCAAGGAATGGTTCGAAAAGCATCACACGCCAACTAAAGAGCACGTTTATGCTGTTCTACCATTCGCCATTGCTGAGAAAATGCTGCAGAAACCGCTGCGCATACGCGGTATAGCCATGACCGCAGGCATGAGCCGAAACTTCAACATCTACACGCCAGACGAGCTTGAAGCCTTCGCCGCCAAGCTTGCGGGTGCGCCCGTCTACATTGAACACGTAACTGCCGAGAACGCCGTAGGCAAAGTCACAAAAACCGAGTGGGACGGGCAGCATTTATGGTACAATGCGGAAATCTACGATGAGGAAATCGCCGAGAAAATCCGCAGAGGCTTAATTAGGCATGTAAGCGTCGGCGCAGACTACGAAACAATAGACACCGTTGACGGAAAGATTCCGCATGGCTTATGCAACGCCGAAATCAGCTTGGTAGCCGTGCCGGGCATAGCAGAAACAAACATTCAAATCCTTGAATCGCTGCAGGTTAAGGAGCAAAGCGTTGAGCCCATAATCGCCGGCGAATACATCCTTGGCTTCTACCAAGACGCTTCTGCCTTCCTGCCTGAGCATTTACGCTTGGTGTGGCTTGACCGCGAAAACGGCATCTTAGCCATAACAGAAAAAATGCGGCAGCAACCAGAAGCAGAGCGCACAATGGCAATTTTCTTTTCCAAAGCGAAAACATGGGACCAAACCAAAATTCAAGATTGGCTCGCGCTTCACCCAAGCTATTTGGTTTCAGCGCAAAGCAGAAGCACATTAGCCGAGAGCCTACTGAAGAAGCCTGCGGAGCCCGTTATCCCAGTAAGCGAAGCGGTGAAGATGATTGAGGCTGTTCTGCCAAGCCCGCTTGTTCAGCGAAGCTGGAGTCTCGGCCCGCAACGCATGTGCCAAGAACTGCGGCGAGTGATTTTGAATCTGCGCAACCGGTTGGATGGTCATAACTTGACCGCGAGTAGCTGAGGACGAACTTGGCGAAAGCGCACAACATTTGAGGGGAAGATGGAAAGATGGCGGATTTAACTGGGAAAACATGGATGGCAATTGGCGAAACAGACGACCCTAACGCTGTGATCGAATCCTTCGAAGCCGCAGCGTCAATAGTCAAGGGCGACCCTGTCTACTTCAGCGCCGACAACAAGGTTTCACCCGCAGCCTCTGCACAGGACTGTGTAGGCGTAGCGGTCAAAAACGCCGCAACAGGCGAACCGTGCCCTGTGCTGATTCGTGGTCGCGTAAAAGTGAAGGCTGGCGGCGCCATCACACGGGGCAAGGCAGTTTACGGCGCAGATTCCTCGCGACGGGTGCTACAACTGGCGGATCAGGCTGTGAACGAGGGCGGCTCAGCTTCCTACACCATCTACTATAATCGTAAGCTTGGAACAGCACTTGCAACAGCAACAGCCGCAGATGACTTGCTCTTTATCCTCGTGGAGAAGTGATTCGGCATGAAACCGAGACTTTTTGAAGCGTTAATGCAGAAGGACGGCGAGTTCAAGGAGCACATCGAAAGCCTCCGGCACAAAGCCGGCGTGTATCCGTTTCTGAAGCGCTACTGCGAAGTAGGCGTCCGAGAGGGCTTGTTCAGCGACGCAACCGGCGCTTTGGGACGTTTGCATGACACGCTTGTGCAGGCGGCTTATCCCGAAATGATTGGCCGAAGCATAATCACAGTGCGCGCTACGACGGAGGCGATGGAGCGTTTTCCGCTGGACGAGAAAGCCGTGGCGTACCGCTATGCAGAGGGCGCTGCAACACGCTTAAGCGGCAAGAAAAACAGCACAGTTGACGTTTACACGAACATTCTCGCTGAGGCTTCAGAAGAGTGGACACGCGAGTTTCTCGAGGACGCTACATGGAACGTCATGGACAACATGGTGGAGAAGGTTGGCAGAGCTCTGGGGGAAGAGGAAACAAACCGGATAATAGCGCTTTACAATTCCATAGCCGACGGGGACTTGGCTGGTGGCGCAGCGCTAAGCAATGGTGGCGCAGCCATGAACTGGAACAGTCTAGTAAAGCTTCATAATGCGGTTAGAAGCGAAAACTGGCGGCCAACTGTCTTGGCGGTAAACGAAGTGCAATTGCATCAGCTGCTGAGTGATGACAAGTTCATTCATGCGCAGTACTTGCCAGCGGGCTCTACGGACATGGATCAGGGCACCGTTACCAGCGTTTTGGGCATGCGCGTTCAAGCTAGCACACTCGTGCCTAACGGAACGGCGTTCGCTATTGACACACGCGTGGCTGCGGTTATGCTACTGCGCCGGGACGTTACGGTTGAGGACTGGGAAGACATAAAGAACGGCAAATACGGCGTTAGGGCTACTACCCGCTTCGGTTTAGGCGTGTTGCGCAGCAAGGCAGTGGCGAAGATGATCAACATAAGCACCAGCCTATAGCGCTAGCGTCGAAGGAGAGTAGGGCGGAAGATGACGTGGTACAGCGGCAAATGCGACCGATACGGAAAGACGCATTATTCCCAGCGGAAAGGCGATGTGGTCCTCTGCGATTGCTGGAAATACTGCCCAATGTGCGGCGCCGAAATGACGCCCTACGCTCCTGACCTAACGCTGAACACTTACGGCTTCGACGGCAGAGGCGACTTTGCAGTGCTTATGGTGTGCACGCTTCATTTTCCCATGTTTTTTAGCACCAGAAAACCCGTGGAGGTTACTTGCACATGAAAAGTTTAGCTGGAAGATTACAACTTGCCAAAATAGTCTTAACCGAATTGAGCAGGCAGCCGCTTTGCCGCACAGAAATTGAAAAACGCACTGTGCGCAAGGCAGGCACTCACGCCGCTTTCGAAGGCATATTCCATTATCTAGTGCAAAACGGTTACATCGTGAAAAGCGAGCAGAAACACCGCGCCGCCTACGTGCTAACCGAAAAAGGCGCAAAATTCCTGGAGGCGCTCTAAATGGCTGCGATGCTGCGGCGATTAACCGAGGCCTTCGCTCCAAAAGCAAGGAGCGGCTACGCTGCGCCGCCGAAGGCAGTAGTGTATGAAACGCCAAGCGTGCCCTTGGCTGAAGTGATGAAGCTTTACGAGCGTGATCCCACCTGCAAGGCAAGCGTGGATTTGCTTGCTGCCTCAGCCGTAGGCGCCGGTTTCTACACCACCGTCAACGAGAGCTACGAGAAAGCCGCGGAAGCCAAGCGGGTTGTTGATGTATTCTGCGAAGATGTTAACTTGGATGCGCTGCTCTGTGACATGGCGCGGACGCTGATCGCCTGCGGCAACGATTTCTGGCTTAAGCTAACGCCAGAGCATTTAACAGCGTTGCATAGGCTGCCTGTTGACGCTGTTGAACGTATCGAGCAGAGCTTCATAGCTGGAGAAACGCTGAAAATCTCCTATAAAGCGGAAAGCTACAAGCTTCGGCAAACTTGCGGAGAGCGGCTTGCTACGGAAGCGCTGATTCATTGGAGAATAAACTGCTTAGACACTTCAGGCTACGGCACGGGCGTTTTGCAGGTTCTTCTGCACTCGCTTGCAGTCGGCAGCGACAAGCGGCCAGCTTTCGCTTGGATGAAAGCCAAAATCGAGCGCATAATGCCGCGGATCTTCGAGAAGTATGCTGGCCCAGACGTGCTGGCGCTGCTTGAACGAGCGGATGAGAACACCATACGACTTTTCGAGCAAGCCATCAAAAACCGCGGCGAAGAAGGCGCCTGGCTTTTCTACAGCGGAAAAGGAGACATCCGCCCAATAACGCTGGATCCACGAGCGCGTTTCGAGTATTACGTGGAGCACGTGATTAACCAGTTTTATCTTGGCTGTGAGACGCCTCTGCCGCGGCTGTTCAGCACGCCGGGCTTCACGGAGGCTTCGGCGAAGGCGGCGCTGGAGCTGCAGAATATGCTCATCAAGCCCATCCAGCGCTACATCAAGCGGCAGATTGAACGAGAAATCTTTGACGCAGCCCTCGCGCAGGCAGGACTTGACCCTTTGAAGGCACAGCCGCGGCTGCACTGGGGCGCCCCAAAAACGCAGGAAGCCAACCTTGCAGACATGCTTAAGGCGGCGGAGCTTGGGCTGATAAGGGCAGAGGAGTTCCGCAAGAACGCTGTGAAGTTCGGCTGGGAGCTGTGGGATGCCATCTCCGCGGAGGCGAACGGGCGATGACTGAGGGGGCATATGGCAGATACGAGGAAGCTTATCGGGCGATTCACAGCGCATTAAGCGGGCTTATGGCGCCTTCCTTTTTTTAAGCGCTGTAATCCATAGGAATACCTGTTTCTGGTTTTAACAGAATTGACGCTTCATCTTTGAAATATAGATGTGTAGCCATCAACATTTAAGTGTCAGATGTCACACTATATTATCATAGAGTTCAGATGCGTTTTAAGCGTAGAAACCTTGGCGTTCTGCTTATTGCCGTTTTGCTGCTGGTGTTTGCCACTCCATCCTCTATAGCAGAGAACTATGAGCGAACTTTCAGTTTCCAATTTCAGTTCGGCCTATCCAGCCAGAAATTGCATGTTTCCGTGCCATATTCGCTTTATGAGTATTATGATGTCAAAACGCCTAAAATTGTCCGAGACATGGATTACGCGGCGCTTGTAACCCCGGATGCGTTCAGGCAGGTTGCAGAGCGCCTTCGAGAAGCCACCGGTGAAGGCAGCCGCAGCGACGAAGAGTTCACTAACGCTGTGCTGATGCTGGTTCATCAGGTTACCTATGCCAGCGGCGACGTTAAATATCCAATTGAGACGCTGGTGGAGAACTCGGGAAAATGTGACACGCTATCGCTTCTCGCAGCCTCAATCATGAAGGCAGGCGGCTTAGATGTTGTCCTACTCTACTTCAAGGAGACTCATCACATTAACGTCGGCGTCTACCTGCCCTATACGCCACGGGGCACGTGGTGGTGGCTACCTGCCACAGGCTACGAGTGGAACGGCAGGAAATACTGGATAGCCGAGTGCACCGCTGCAATGGAGTGGAAAGTAGGCGACGTGCCGCCCATCTTGGCGGAGGAGCAGCCATGGATTATTCCGCTCGAAGATAGCGAATACGCATCGCCGGCGCAGGTCTCGGCAAGCTGGGGCAGCTCCTTGCAGCAATCCGTCATATCGATAGATTTGTCTGCGGCGCCAGCGGACGTTGGCTTTGGCGAGCGGCAGCTAATAGTTTCCGGCGCCGTTTCGCCTGCATTTGAAAACTCGTCTGTTGTCATGTATGTTAGCCGTAACGGCATTGCTTATGATGTTTACAGAACCGAGACGGACTGCTGCGGCGGCTACTCTTTCAATTGGAATGTAACCTCACCTGGCACTTATTATGTGCGAACAAGCTGGAGCGGTAGCGCAGAGTTTGCTGGCGCAGACAGCGAAGCGCTAACAGTGTTTATTGGGTTTCCCGCGTCGCTTGTTCAGTTCGAAGGCTTTGGCTACTATTACACTTATGGGCGCGCGTACATTGCCCAATATGAGCTTAGCGTTAGGCAAGGCATTAAAGAATTTCTTGATGTCGAATTGTCCGGCGATGGGTTTCTGCTTACTGGCGAGTTTATTGTGTTGAGAAGTGGGCAAGTAATAACGGTGTCCAGAAATGAGGCGGTGCCAAGCATTATAGAGAATATGGTGATACCGCAGGGTTTTCAGCCGTTGAGGTTGCCTGATAACTTGGCGGAGACAACGAATAATCAGTTTGCGCTTATTCTGCAGAACAGTGGCGGCGAAAATTACACGCTGAACGTCAAGGGATTAGACTACTATGATGTGGCTCAAGTAAGCGCGCTTGATAAGATGGCTTTTATTAACGTGTCTGAGATCGTAGAAGAAGGCATCTGGTATAGGGTGGCGGCGAAGATAACTGGGGAAGAGGTGTCTGTGCAGTTGCAGGATGAGAACGGCACTTTTCTGGAGCACTTGGCAGCGGCGCAGCAGGAGACAGCGGATGCGAATGGGCTGGTTATGCTGTTGGCTAATACTACGGAGAGGGCTGTGGCCTTCAAAAACCTGAAGATTGAACCGCTTAACGGCTCAGCGCAACCTCTTGGGCGCCCCGGAAACGGAGCAGCGGCGGAATACGGCGAGCTACTAGAGCCATACGTTAACGTAGGTACTCTTCTGGCTGCAATTTTGGTGGGCGTAGTGTATGTCAGAAAACGGCGGCGTGCAGTACTGGCAAGCCGAATAGCATGCGTTAAATGTTGTTAGCTATTCAGATACCGCGAAACCTTTTGAATTCCGCTTGTTCTATTGAGGTTAGTGCCCACTGGAAGCAGGACAGAAATTTTTGACGTTAACTGCTTTGGCGGGTGCTTAGCGTGGTGTTTACACCGTGCTTATTTATAATGGATGGCTGGGAAGAATTAGGCTTAGGCTGAGTAGTGTTCCAATTAATTGTCTGCCTATGCTGAAGAGTGATTTTTTGGGCGTTTCTTTATGTGTGTTGACAGTTTAGTTGCGTTTGACGCAGTTGCATCCGAAAGGCTTTTCCAGAGTTAGCTAAATAACAATTAGGTTAGGGAGAGACGTGTTATGGGCGATGAAGAAGCGCAGGTGAAACCGCAAAAGCGTTTAGTTGATCTTGCGGTGCGGTATTTCAAGAAGGAAGGTTACAAGATTAATCAGGAGAACGCTGTTATGGAAGGCTACAGCGGCATACCCCGCAGGTTCGATCTTATTGTTCAGAAGGGCAAGATGGAGCAGGCGGTTTGGATACGCGACTGGAACAGGACGATAGGTGTTAATCTTGTCATCAGCTTGGACACTGCCTCGGAGGATGTGGGCTTGTCGAATCCCATACTGATCGGGGAAAAGTTTAGCGACCACGCCAAGTCTTATTCGAATAGGCGTAAGATTACGCTTTTGACGCGGCAGAAAATAGCCATGAGCCTCAGGTAAAAATCAGATTTTCAAATATTCTTCCACGAGGTTCTCTTTCTCCAGCATCCCCAGCCAGTCCACGCTGCCCACAAAGCATTTTCTGCGGTTTTCCAAGACGGCAAGTATCTCGCTTGCCGCCGCCTCTGCCGTTTTGCCTGTCACGTCTAACTCGCAAATCTTCTCCTGCCTCTGGGCTTGTAGGGCTTCAACGAGGCAGACGTCTAGGATTTCGGCGGCAAGGTTCTCCCAGAGCTTATCGCCAGTGAAGCCGCGTTGCTCCATGAGTTGCTTGAGCTCTATGGGGTTTCGGCGGAGAACAAATATGCGTGTGACATAGCGCT
>JBNARN010000046.1:0-9697 GCA_049718365.1 Candidatus Bathyarchaeales archaeon | reverse complement strand
TAAGAAGCCTATTGGCCGCAATAAGCTGGCTGAGAAATTAAACGTGGGTGATGGAGCCATCCGCACAATAATAAGCCGCCTTAAAGATGCAGGTTTAATCGTAACCTCAAGGGAAGGCTGTAAGCTTACAGAGAAGGGGCTCAGAGTCTGGAAGAGCCTTGAAGAAGTTTTCCCTGTGAGAATGGAGATGGAGCGAACGCCATTAACAACTTCAGAATACAATTATGCCTTTTTAGTCAAGAATAGAGGGCATAAGGTGAAATCTGGCATAGAGCAGCGGGATGCAGCCATAATGGGCGGTGCGAAGCGCGCTCTCGTCATAGTCTACAAGAACGGCCATCTGACAATTGAGTCAGTAAGCGACAGCATAGAGAAAGATTTCCCAGAGGCAGCAAACAAAATTCTTCAATCCCTAAAGCCTGAAAGCAACGATGTTATAATAATCGCTGGCGCCGATAGCCACATTAAGGCAAAACGTGGCGCTTTTGCTGCAAGCTGGGTACTGCTGAGCAACTAGATTTTGAAGGCAGAGCAAGGCTGTGCGGCGGAATTAGTATGTGTATTTATCTCCGCCGACAAGTATCCGCTCCAAAGCCATGTTGAAGTTTATAAAGCCATCATTTGTTTTGGCTGAAACCGGCATCAGCGTGAATTTTAAGCCAAGCTGAGTAATTGCCCGCATCATGTTCCGGCTGAACAAGCGTTTCATGTCTTCCAGTTTCTGTTCAATGGCGTACTCTAGGGCTTTAGGGTTAGCTGACCAATCGATGATTTTATCCACCTCGCTTTTTGGAAGCAGGTCGCATTTGGAGAGCAGATGTAGTTGCGGCTGGAAAAAGCGGTTGTACACCGCGGCTGAGAGAAACATGTTGGATACATAATTAAGAGGATTAACTGAGAAAACAGCGTCAAAAAGGTAAACCAGTGCCTTAGGCTCTTTTGTTAGTTCATTCACTATGTAGGGGCCGCTTGCCCTGAAGGCGAAAAGCTCCATCTGCCCTGGCGTGTCCACAAGAACAATGTCTGCTTTTAAGTCGTCAACTTCTTTTGTGAGGTTTTCGATTTCGTCGGCTATAAGATCAGCAGCCATTATTAAGGCGCCGTTTGGGCCTAAACTATAATTTTCCATTAAAGCGCCGACGTCCACGTAATCCCGCACGTCCACGTCAGGCGAATAGGGAAGCGTCAACGCGCCAGGATCCAAGTTAACGACTGCAACGTCTTGTTTTGACATTTTAAGCCAATCGCTGAAGGCGGCGGTAAACAGCGATTTGCCTGAACCCGCGGTTCCAATTATGAACACAACAGGCATGCTTACTCTCTCCTTTTCTGTGCTGCCTCTATAAGTTTGAAGGTAATAACTTTTCTGTTGCCACCAATCAGCCGCTAAACACTTCCAGCAGCAAAATTTCACGGAAACACAACGGCCACTCTATGCCAGAATAGACCCTCTATAGGTTTCTGCAATGAATTTCTAATATGCGCCAAATATGCTGGCGGAGTACAGAGAAGCGCTTATTATGGAATATTAGGATTCTTGCATGTTCTGCGTGTTGTGAGGAAGGTGGGGTGTGGTTTGGCATAAGCGTTTTTTGCGGGGGTCGGCTTTGAGGGAAAGGTTTTATTTTTGGGGTTTGGTTAGTATACTGTTGGGGGTAACTTTGAGACTAAGCGCGATTGCGCTTACGCTTATTTTGGCTTCAGCCCTATACACTGGCGGCGCCGCGTCTGCAGCCCCAGCCGCGCTTTCGCCTGGCTCATGGGTTACGCGCGCGCCCATGCAGGTAGCGCGGTTCAGCCTGGGCGCAGCAGCGGTGAACGGCAGGATATACGCCATAGGCGGCAACACGCAAAGCGGAGGAGGCGGCACACTAAAAGGTCGGCTGCCTGTAAAAGGGGGCATAACAGGAGTAAACGAGGAGTATGATCCAGAAACAGATACATGGCGCTTCAAGACGCCGATGCCTACGCCCAGACGGGACTTTGCCATCGCAGCGTGTAAGGGTAAGATTTACTGTATAGGCGGGTACGCGGCTGATGGCAATGTCACTGGCGTAAACGAGGTTTATGACCCTGCAACGGACACATGGGAGGTTAAGGCGCCGATGCCGACGCCGCGAGCCTACATAACAGCTAATGTGGTAAACGGCAAAATCTACATCATAGGCGGATATATTCCTGACGAGTCAGGAGTTAGCGGCTCTCGTGTTGCTATAAACGAAGTCTATGACCCAACAACAGATACATGGAGCCCAGCGGCGCCTATGCCAAACGCCTCGTGTGGGTACGCCTCAGCGGTTGACGGTAGAATATACATCATTGATTCTGGTCGCAATCAAGTGTATGACGTGAAAGCGGATGCATGGAGCGAAGCAACGCCTCCGCCATCAAGCATCCAAGAAGGCGCAGCAGCTGCAACAACAGGCGAAAACGCTCTCAAACGAATCTACGTCTTCGGCAAAACTTGGAAACTATGGGAAGGCGAGCCCCAAAACACTGTCCGAGTTTACAATCCAAAAATCGACCAATGGGTATTCGGCGCAGACATGCCTACGCCGCGCTTCTGCTTCACCGCTGCCGTACTAAACGATTTAATCTATGTTCTTGGCGGTTACACCACCAGCTATCCTGATGGATGGTTCAGCTGGCCATATGGGCCAACCATAACTCCGCACGCCACCAACGAAGTCGACGTGCCATTCGCCTATGGAACGCGGGACCCCACGTATGTGCCGCCTGACACGAAGCCGCCTGAAATAGCAGTGCACTCGCCAGCAAACAAGACCTACCACGCCACAAGCATACCGCTAAACTTCACCGTAAACGAGCCAGCCAAAACCGTGAGCTACGTGCTGGATGGCAGCCCGGAAACGCCGCTTGCAGGCAACATCACGCTTGAGCGCTTGACGCCCGGCGTGCATAGCATAGTCATTTATGCGGTTGACTTGGAAGGCAACAGGGGCGCCTCAGAAACCATATACTTCGCCATCGCTGAAGCTTCACAGCCACCGCCGCTAACGCTTATAGCAGCCGCAGCAGGCACAGCAGCAGCCGTTGCTTATCTGCTATATCGCCGCAGAAAACACAAAGGCCAAATATGAAGGCTGTGTCCCCCTATTTTCTAGTTCAACCAAAAAGTTCTGTTGCGAAAGTAATTGTGTGCTTTCTCCGAATTTTTGTTACCAACTATTTCTAAAATATTCCTTTTGCTTTTTCCAAATAAATTTTAAATACACTTTCCGAAAACAAAACGAAAACAACCTCTTCTATGCTGGTCTCTTTTTGCAGAAAATCTTTCACCGTTATTAAGGCTACTTGGCACGCGTCTTCAACAGGATAGCCGTATGCCCCTGTGCTTATTGCAGGGAAAGCTATCGATTTCAGCCCGTTCAATACTGCTAGTTTAAGGGAGTTTTGGTACGCTTGCGCCAAAAGCTCCGCTTCGCCGCGTCCCCCTCCGCTCCAGACTGGCCCGACAGTGTGGATGACGTATTTAGCCTTTAGTTTGCCTGCGCTTGTGATGACCGCCTTTCCTGTTGGAAGCCCATGCGGCCATTCTGTGGCTCGAATCTTTTTGCATTCTTCAAGTATTTTCGGGCCTCCTTTGCGGTGTATTGCGCCGTCTACGCCTCCGCCGCCCATGAGAGAAGAATTGGCAGCGTTAACTATGGCGTCTGTTTCCATTTCTGTTATGTCGCCTGTTACTAAGCGTATAGTCGCTTTTCCAACTTGAAATTTCGCCGTCAATGGCTTTCCCCCTGTTATGTTATGCTTATTATGGCTTGCCACAGTGCTGAACAGAAAAACCATGCTCCAAAAAATAGGAACACTGCAATGCAGAAAAAGGTGACGCCTTGATGTATCTTTTTAGTCCAGAATCGTTGTGATTTGAAAATTAGCATGGATATAAGTGTGTACCATACGAAATCGCAGAGCCAGTGGACTCCCGCGAATATGGAAAACCCTAATAGACCGAAGAGTTTTGCGTTCATTACCAATGCAAGACCAATTGTTAACCACCACAATATGAAGCCTGCATTCGCGGCGGTTGTCCATGCTCCTGCCACAATGGAGTCCCTATTTGAAACGTGGCGTGTTTCGTTGGTTTTGTTTCGGTTTCTGAAGGCTTGCACGCCAGTAAGCATCAGTAACAAACCGCCAACCAGCCCCACCGCCACCTGCACCGCGTCTGGGATGGCTGTGAACTGGTTTAGCCCAAAATAGAGCATAAACATTAGTGGAAATTCAACTATCCCATGTCCGATAGCGATTAGTGCTCCCGCAGTTTTACTTTTCACAGCCCGTGTAATGGTAACTGCAAATAAAGGCCCTGGCAGAAGTACTCCAGACAAAGAAATGAATATTATGGATGTTAGGAAAAGAGGAAAATCGTAGATGAACGGCATTGGCTT
Organism: Candidatus Bathyarchaeales archaeon; assembly: GCA_049718365.1. Classification (GTDB taxonomy): domain Archaea; phylum Thermoproteota; class Bathyarchaeia; order Bathyarchaeales; family Bathycorpusculaceae; genus JAOAIV01. The sequence continues at coordinate 5,285 of JBNARN010000046.1, read as the reverse complement.
CAGCATCCTACTATGCATGTATTTTGCGGCTTGGGTTTACTTCTCACGCTATCTGCCCTCAATTCTATACGCGGATATACAGTCAATATAGCAAGCAATGGCTAATTTAGCTTATGCAGAATTCTCTGCTTCAACTGATCCTGGCGCTTCTCGTCAAGTAACTTGCTCGTAAATGCGTGCGTCTTCTCCATTTAGTTCTGTAGGGCAATTTCCATTAGATCTTAGCTTTATCTGATTCCGCTTACTACTCAGCTACACAATAGTTGGAAAAATTTAATAAGCAAATAACTGCAAATGAAAATTTTGCGATGCAAATCGCAAAAAGGGAGAATGGGAAGATGGCAATCTCACGTAAGAGTGTTGCTGCTGCATTTTCCTTGCTTCTGCTCTTTGCTGCGACCATTTCTCTCATGACCTTTCCTGCTACGGGGCAACGTGTAGGCAGTCAAAAGACCTATCCGTTCATTGGCGCTACGCCTAACCCAGTTGGTGTTGGCCAAGAGACCCTACTCCACATCGGAATTACACAGCAACTGCAAATCACCCAAGACGGCTGGACAGGGATAACTGTTACCGTCACTAAACCCGATGGTTCCACTGAAAGGTTAGGGCCTTTCCGCACAGACTCAACAGGCGGCACAGGATATACATACATACCGAGCATGCCGGGAACATACAAGCTTCAAACACATTTCCCAGGGCAATGGTACAATTTTACCGCCGGCGGTCAGCAGTATCGGATATACTTCGAGGCGAGTGACAGCGCTGTATTAGAACTTGTGGTCCTACCTGAACCCGTGCCCATCTATCCTGGTGTGCCACTTCCAACGGAATACTGGACCCGCCCCGTTGATGCGCAGTTTAGAGAATGGAAAAACATCTGCGGAAATTGGCTGGGGATTTATCAATTTGGTGACACATTAGCTGGATCAATTGAGCCTGGCAATGAGGACGCGCCGGAAACTGCGCATGTGCTCTGGACAAAGCCGTTAGAGGAAGGAGGCCTCGTTGGGGCGCCACTTGGTGATTACTCATACTTCTGTGGAGACGCCTACGAAGGCAAATTCTCTGGCACGGTGATCATTAACGGCAAAGTCTTCTACAACAAGTTTAACACTATAGGCGGCACTGCGGTCGATAATTACGTGGTGGCTGTGGATATACACACTGGCGAAGAACTGTGGAAGCGCGCGCTTATTCCGCCTAATGGAACCCGCCAAACGCTATCTTTCGGTCAAGTGATGGAATTCAACTCTTTCAATGTCCAAGGCGCCTTCGCTTACCTGTGGACATCAGAAACTGTTGGAACCGTAACCAATTGGCACGCTTTTGACATCACAGATGGTCGGTGGCTATTTACAATGACAAATATTCCAGGAGGAAGCACAGTCGTAGGTCCAATGGGGGAACTAATAAGATACCAAATTAACCAAGCAGCCGGCTGGATGACTATGTGGAACTCCACTGCGGTCATAAGCGCTTACTGGGGCACAAACCCAAACAGTCCACAATGGGGTTCTTGGCGTCCTCAAGGAAAAGTTATCAATGCCACTGGGCCTGTTCCAGTGACTCCGGCTACTCCTCTTGGGTTGAATGGCTATCAGTGGAATAAGACAATTCCAATAGGCTTACCGGGAAGCCCCAGCTATTATATCCCGCTAGACTTGGTGATTGGCTATTACCGAGATACCTATGGATTCGGCGGTGAAGCATTCGGTAATCCGCCTTTCACAATATGGGCAATAAGTCTGAAACCAGGCGAGGAAGGTCGATTATTATACAATAAAACATACAATGTGCCTCCTGGCAACGTAACCGTCGGCTATACGCGGGTAGGCGTGAAAGACCGTGTTTTCGTCGTTCACATGAAAGAGCTGTGCACAAACTACTGTTACAATCTCGACACAGGCGAGTACATGTGGGGCCCAACTGAGCCGCCTGAGCATTATTTAAGCTATCTTGAAACGTGGACGGTTATCCACGATGGCAAAGTTTACACGCACGGCACCAAGGGCATAGTAGACTGCTATGACGCAAAAACAGGCAAGAAACTATGGAGTTACGAAGCCTATGACCCCTACAACGAAATCCTCTGGAGTAACAACTGGAACATCCGCGTTGACTTCATCGTCGACGGCAAAATCTACCTACGGCATAGCGCGCACTCAGACAACAACCCGCTGCCACGAGGCGCGCCATACGTCTGCCTCAACGCGTCCACGGGCGAGGTGATATGGCGAGTTAACGGCCTTGTCCGCGGAACTGACTGGGGCGGACGCGGCTTCATAGGAGACAGCATCATCGTAAAAATGGATACCTACGACCTGCTCATATTCGCTATCGGTAAGGGCCCAAGCGCTACGTCGGTTTCCGCATCTCCGAAAGTTTCTACGCACGGCAGCAAAGTCCTTGTTGAAGGCATGGTGACCGACATTTCGCCTGGCACTAAGAGTCCCGCGTTGGCTATGCGGTTCCCGAATGGCGTGCCCGCCGTGGCAGACGAATCCATGAGCGACTGGATGCTCTACGTCTACAAACAATTCCCGCGCCCCACCGATGTTAAAGGCGTCGAAGTTATTGTAGAAGTGTTTGACCCGAACAAAAACTTCTATGAAGTAGGCAGAACAACAAGCGATGACAGCGGCTTCTTCAGGCTGACCTTCGAGCCGCCAGTCCCAGGCGAGTACACCGTGATAGCACGGTTCCCAGGCTCTAAGGCTTATTATGGCTCATTCGCGAAGACCGCCATATACGTAGAAGAAGCGCCACCTGCTCCTGAGGCTACACCTACCCCTGCATCGATGACCGATGCGTACGTTTTGGGCTTCGGCTTGGCAGCGATAATTGCGATAGTCGCGATTGGCCTGGTAATAATCCTAATGCTTAGGAAAAGGTAGCGGCAAACAAAAACCATACACCCCTCTTTTTTTGTTTCGTGAGTAACTATTGTTGGAGCCTTGCGGTGTAGAGTAACTATTAATGGGCTTTGCGAGAAAGTTGTTCTTTCCAAAGTTTAAGTAATGGATATCCTCGAAATGTAAATAGTGTTTTGATTTAAAAATAACGTGATCGGCACGATTTAAATTACATACAAAATCCACAAAATGTATTACAAGAAAACTTTAATAGGCAGTCATAACAAAAAGCTAGAATCGGCGATGGGAGTCGCCAAATAAAGTTTTAGGAGAAATAAAAATGCACTATAGGAGAAGGAGAATTGCTGTTGCCGCAGTTGTCCTATTTATGCTATTGATTATGGCGTTGGCACTTGTCGTTTTGCCGATAGGCGCGCAAGCAGCCAGAATGAAAACCTTCGCCTTCATAGATGCAATTCCCAATCCCGTAGGCGTCGGCCAAGAAGTCCTGATACGATTCGGCGTCATGCAGCAATTAGGTTATCCAGAGGACGGTTGGACAGGGCTAACCGTGACCGTCGTTAAGCCAGATGGCACCAGCCAAACTTTAGGACCATTTAGAACAGACTCCACAGGCGGAACTGCCACAACATTCATACCTAGCGTAGCAGGCACATACAAACTAACCGCGCAGTTCCCACAGCAAGCATTCCCGCAAACGTACTTTGACTTTGAAAGAGGCATTCTAATACTTGCAGGAACCGTCGTCGAGGCAGCCACCAGCGATACAATAGAGCTAGTTGTAACGGAACAGCACCGTCCTGAGCATCCCGGAATGCCCCTTCCAGCAGAGTACTGGACGCGACCCATTGACCCTCAGCTTAGAGAATGGTATTCAATCTCTGGAAACTGGGTACAGCGACCCGACAATTCACTTGCATTGTATAATGACGATGCACCTGAGACTGCGCATGTACTTTGGGTAAAACCGCTTACAACTGGTGGATTAGCTGGTGGGCTATGGAATGGCGCTCCTGCATCATCTGAAACAGGAGATGCCTATGCAGGCAAATTCATTAATTCAGTAATACTGAACGGCGTTCTCTATTACAACAGAGACGACGACTATGCGGGTCAAAGAGGAATCATCGCGGTTGATTTACACACTGGCGAAGAGCTTTGGTTCAGAAATAATACTTACTTGTCTTTTGGGCAAGTATTCTATTTCAACAGCTACAACTATGATGGCATCTACACTTATCTCTGGGATGCAAGCGCTGGCTCAACATGGAAAGCTTATGACCCGTTCACTGGCGAGTGGATTTACACGATGATTAACATGCCTTCTGGCACGCGGGTCTTTGGCCCAAGCGGAGAAATCCTCATCTACCAAATAGACTACGCTAATCGTTGGATGGCACTTTGGAATTCAACAGCAGCTGGACAAACAGCACCAGGATTTACAATTAACCCTACTGCATATGGCAGCTGGAGCAATTTCTGGGGAGGCCCGCTTGTCCATGGTTCAACCATTAACGCGTCTGACCGCAGAGCCTACTCATGGAACGTTTCTATTCCAGCAGGCTTAACGCCTTTCAGCGTGGGCGCCTTCGCTACTACAACGAAGATTTATCCTGAAAACAGAGTGGTTACTATATCCTTCAATCAAACCGATGTGCGCGTTTGGGCCTTAAACCTCAAAGGCTTGAATGCCCGGTCCACGTCCACGTCAACATTATTTGACAAATGGTGGAAAGCGCCATCCGTCTGGAGCGACGCGCAAGTTACTTTGCACTTCGTAGGCGCAACTAATGAGCCAGAAAACGGCGTCATCGCATTATGGGCTAAGGAGCTTAGGAAGCATTATGCCTTCAGCACAGAAACTGGATCTTTCCTCTGGGAAACCGACTCTGAGCACTTCTTGAACGCGTATGGCGCAGGAGCCATCGAGCACTCGTGGTTCTTCGCTTACGGCAGACTTTACTCTACAGGCGTTGCGGGCATACTCTACTGTTATGACCTCAAAACTGGAAAAACCCTTTGGACATACAAACTGGATGACCCCTACACTGAGCCTGTGACAGGCAATTACTGGTGGGCATGGATCGCCATAATCGCTGATGGCAAAATCTACATGGGCCACACTGAGCACTCAGCAGAAAACCCAATGCCCCGCGGCGCACCCTTCGTATGCCTCGACGCGGAAACAGGCGACGTAATATGGCGAGTAAACGGCATGTTCCGGCAAACACGCTGGGGAGGCGCAGCAATTATCGGCGACAGCATAATAGCCACCATGGACACGTATGACCAGCGTATCTACGCTATCGGCAAAGGCCCAAGCAAAACCACTGTTGAGGCTTCGCCTGAAATCGCAGTGCACGGCGGCAAAATCCTCGTAAAAGGCATGGTTACTGATGTTTCGCCTGG
>JBNARN010000045.1:0-10088 GCA_049718365.1 Candidatus Bathyarchaeales archaeon | reverse complement strand
TATTATAACGCCACGCGAGACAGGAGTGCTTAAAACCTTATTCAAGAAGCCTAAGCGTCTATCCCAAACTATTGTCATGCCGCTGAACATTGTTGTGAATAGCGCTGTAAACGCGATCATGCCGACAGCCATGAAACTCAAGTAGCTTGTCGTACCGAAAGTGCTGCGCATTATTTGATCCTGCAACCCATTAAAGAATTGGCTTAGAGCAGCGATTTGCGCAGGGCTGAACTGGCCTATTATCTCTGGCGGAATTTGGATGGAGTTTGCGCTGAATAAGCTGCTTAGGTTTAAGGCGTTGCCTAGCAAGCCGAGCCAAATTACCGGCTGAATCAGCGTAAGCACGAACACAACTGGCGCTTTGTACCATTTTTTAAGTTCACGGTTAGTTAAAGCCCATAGTCCATGTATCTTGCTTTTGGCTACATTATTTGCTGTGTTCACATTCGTGCCCTCCTCATGGTGTGTCTTTGTGCAAAAACAGTTTCAGGAGATTCTTCGGTGTCGCGTATGGATCTCCCTGTGTATTGAAGGTAAACATCGTTTAGCGTTGGTTTTGAAAGCGAAAGCTTGGTTACAACATAACCTTCTTTCCGCAGTGCCTCGATTATTAATGGCGCAGTTACCTCGCCGTTTTCTGATTTTATTAAGTACATGTCATCTTCCTTCTTGACTTCTTTTATACGCTCAATTTTTTTGATGAGATTTGTAATATCAACATCCTGCTTGATGCTCAGCGTGATGATGTCTCCTCCCAAGTTCTCTTTAAGCTCGTCCGGCGTGCCGACTACCACAATCTTTCCATGGTCAATTATTGCTATGCGGTCGCAGAGCGCATCGGCTTCCTCCAAGTAATGTGTGGTCATGAAAAGGGTCATGCCGAATTCTTTTTTCAGTTTTTTAATGTAATTCCAAGTAGCAGCCCTTGTCTGAACATCTAAACCTAATGTTGGCTCATCCAAGAAAAGGACCCTAGGCCTATTAATTAAACCGCAGGCGAGTTCAAGTCGGCGGCGCATGCCACCAGAGTATGTTTGGACTTTTTTATCTTTAAATTTGGTTAATTCAACAAGCTCCAATAGTTCTTCAGCACGTTTCTTCGAGACCTCTCTGGGAATGCCATAGAGGTCGGCGCATAGGAGAATGTTCTCTATGCCTGTTAAGTCCTCGTCTGCCGTGTATTCTTGCGGAACTACGCCTATGGAGTATCTCACGGCATTAGCTTCTTTGGCTATATCATAGCCTAGAATTGACGCTTTGCCTGCGGTGGGTTTTAGGACGGTTATAAGCATGTTGATGGTTGTTGTTTTCCCCGCGCCGTTAGGCCCCAAAAAGCCGAAGATTTCTCCTTGCTTGACGCTGAAGTTTATGTGGTCTACGGCTACAAGGTGCTTGTTGAAGATTTTAGTTAAACCTTCAACTTTAATTACTTCCTCAGTCATAACTACCACCGCTGACTTTTCGGTTAATTTCCTCAAGCTTCTTTGTGCTTTCATCTATGACTTTGATGATGTCGCTTAGGGCTTGCTCAGAAAACTTTTCCTGCAGTGTGCAGCCCAGCTGGAAAAAGGCTATGACTAACCGCTTAACGGATTCGCGGACCGCGACTGTCCTTTCCGGCGGTATCTTGAAAAGTAGGCTGTCAATAAAGGGCATGGGAAGGAAACCGCCTTCTTCCCTGACTTTCTGCCTTATTTTCTTCTGCTCTTCATACAGGGCTTTTCCGCTTTCTGTTAACTCATAGCGTTTCAACCCGTTTTCAACGGGCAACTCTCGAATGTAACCATTGTCTTGTAGCCACGCGAGAAGTGGGTAGATGGAGCCTGGGCTGGGCTTCCAAAAGCCGCCTGTTTGATTTTCGATTTCGTTCATTATTTCCGAGCCAGACATGGGCCTCTGGTTTAGCGCCTCAAGCACATGGTAGCGTATGAAGCCTTTTGGCACCATGGCGGTGTGGCGCATCCAATGTTTTATTGGTGGTGGAGGGAACATGGCATGTCACTGTTAACATCAAATGTGATATCGCAGCTGATATCAAATGTGATATTTAAACTTATTGCACACAGAATACAGAATAATACTTAATTTATCACTGTACCAACATTCTCGCCTTTAACTGCCGCCAAAATATTCTCAGGCTTGAAGCCGTTCACAACAACAAGCCGCATGCACCCGCGCTTCAAAACCTTAACGGCTTCAGGGTCAATGATCTGATGTATCCCTGCTTTATGCTTATGCTCAGCGAAAACATTGGCTAAATCATCAAAGGACAAGCGGTCAAGCTTTACGGCGTCAGCATGCTTCCGCGGATCCTTATTGTAAACGCCTTCTTGATCAGTGCCCTTAACAAGCAAATCAGCCTTCACGCGCTCAGCAACCAACGCAGCGACGGTATCAGTGGTTATTCCCGGCCTTAAGCCGCCCATCACCGCGATTTTTCCTTCACTTAAGCATTTAGCGGCATCATCAAGCGTCAAAGCCACGTGGCTACAGCCAATGTCTCCGAGCGTTTTGAGGAAGAGTTGCGCATAAAGCCTTGAAACGGATATGGCTATTTCATCCTGCGCTTGCTCGGCGAGGCCTAATTGTTTTGCTATGGCGATGAATTCTCGAGCTAACGCGCCGCCGCCGACCACAACTACAACCTCGTTGCCTTGCAGTTTGAGAGTCCGCACGATTTCGGCGTATTTGCTGATCAGGTCGGTGTTAACTGGTGAAGCTACTACTGAGCCGCCTATTCGCAAAACGACACGCATAAGCCTAACCGCCCATTTCCCTAATTTAAATGTGCCAAGTTATTAATCCTTTTAGGGCCGTCATCACTAAAAAGGCTTGTAAGCGGTGTGGAATGTTTAAATCATCAATCTCACCTAAGTGGATAAGTGATTACGGTTGGAAAACGAAACCAAAAACTTTCACTTCATGGAGCTGGACTGGCTAGTTTACTTTCCCAAATACGGCAACAAAGGCAAATACCTCAACTATCTCGTGGTGTTCATAGACAGGAAAAAAGGAACAGCGCAAGACGCTAAGCTTGTTAAATTACGTGAAGTTTTAGAGAACCCAAAGTTTGAAAACAATTATCCGCATACAGTGGGCTTCTACAAGGGCGACGCAGGAGGCGTAGCGGAGTTTAAGCCAGAATACTTGGAAATAAGAAAAATCAACAGCGTAGAAGAGTTCTGGCTGTTCCTAAATGCCTTAGACATATAAACGCGAATTTCATCGAAACACACAGAGGCTTATCCGCATCATTTGATTAGTCTCTTTTTCATCAAGTTTATGCTCAACAAAAACAGAGCTACTGAAACGACACTAATCCATGCCAAGCTAAGCAGCATAAAACCTTCAGCTCTACCTAGGACTAATCCGCGGATAAGGTTTACCAGATGAGTCAGCGGCAGAAAAATTAGCGCAGCCGTCTCCACCAGCGAGGGCAGCTGGGAAAGCGGGAAGAAGGTTCCGCTTAGCAGAAACATCGGCGTTATAAGCAGAAACGCTGGATAATTGAAGAAGTCTATGTTGGGCGCAATCGCCGTGAAACACATGGCTAAACATGCAAACAGCAAGCCTCCCAAAAGCGATACTAGAGGCACCAGAAGCGCAAGCGGGCTGGAAATTAAGCCGAAAGCCGCTATTACAGCAAGCACTGTTGTGGAGTTTATGGCGGCGCGGGTGGCGCCCCAGAGTAGCTCTCCAGCTATGACTTCTTCCACGCTTACTGGCGTAGCGATTATGGCGTCGAAGGTTTTCTGGAAGTACATACGCACGAAAGAGGCGTAAGTGCACTCGAAGAAGCCGCCGTACATGGCGGAAATAGCCACCAGCGCAGGCGCAATGAAGTTGATGTAGGGTACTCCTTCAACGGCTTGAATAAAGCCGCCTAATCCTAAGCCTAATGCAACCAAGTAGAGGATTGGCTCTATAAGTGAAGGGAAAAAGTTGACTTTTATGGTTTTCATGAAAACGTCAAAGTTTCGCCGCCAAACATGCCACACGCGGTAAGTCAATTTTGGCAGGGCGAACTTGGCAGGTGAATCGGTTATTTTCGTCAATCCCGCAGCCTCCTTCCAGTCAACTTTAGAAAAACATCTTCCAAGTTAGCGTTTCGAATCGTAACATTTGTTAGCGAGTTTCTTTCGAGAAAGCGCTCGAAAACACCGTGCGGTTGCATAGTGAACACGTGGATGCGGTCACCAAAGGCTTCAAAGCGGGCATCTGGAAACTCAACTTTAAGCGTACGCAATAGTTTCTCGTCGTTGTCTATTTCCAGCACTTCAGCGCCGATATGCCGCTTAACGAGTTCCGATGGACTGCCTTGCTCGATGATTTTGCCGCTATCCATAAGCAGCACCCTATCGCAAAGCGCCGCGGCTTCCTCCATGTAATGCGTAGTCAATATTATGGTAACGCCACGTTTCCTTAAACTGCGCACTTCATCCCAAACTATATGGCGCGCCTGCGGATCCAGCCCCGTAGTAGGCTCATCAAGAAGCAAAATTTGCGGCTCATTGATTAAAGCTCTGGCCAAAATTAGCCGGCGCTTCATACCAGTAGATAATTCCGAGATAAGCACGTCTTGTTTTTCTTCTATTTGGAAAAATTTCAACAGCTCTTTAGCGCGCTTTGTAGCTTCAGCCTTTGGAATGTCAAAGTAGCGGGCGTAAACTTGAAGGTTTTTTATGACGGTAAAGTCTGGGTCCAAGTTGTCCTCTTGAGGCGCTACGCCAACTATACACTTTATTTCGCGCGTCTGCGTAGAAACATTTAATCCCGCCACGTATAATTCGCCTTCTGTTAAAGGCCAGAAACCGTGGATTATCCTCACGGTTGTGGTTTTTCCAGCGCCGTTAGGTCCTAAGAAGCCAACACATTCGCCTTTGTAGATTTCGAAGTTTATGTGGTCCACTGCTGTGAAGCCGCCGAATTTTTTGGTTAAATTGCGGGCTTTTATGAGAATTTCTGATGAGGCCATTCGCCTTTCAGAGTTATTCACGGCAAACAAGAACTTAAGACTACCTCTTCAAAGAAAGCACGCTGGTGATGGCGCTATGCTTACTCGCTCTTTATTCTTTTTCCGCATTCATAACAGAAAAGAGCGCTGCTTGGATTCTTCGCGCCGCAACTAGGGCAAGCCACAAGCTCTCTTTGAAGCGACTTTTTAATGTTTTCACTTGCAGCTTGAAACGCTTCGCTGATTTCCTTGGCGGCTACGGCAAAAGCCTTCTCCAGCTCTTGGCTCATCTTATTAAATGCTTCTTTCAATTCATCTGGAATAGGCGGCGTTACCGCTTCTACCGTCCTTACGGCTTTCACGCCGCAATTGGGGCAAAAAATAGCGTCTTTCGGAAGCTTTCCTCCGCAATTTGAACAATAAACCATAAACACGCCACACATCCATCAAGTGCGGAGCGAGAGATTTAAGTCTTATTAGCAACACTTGATTATGAGTTAATTCTGAAAAACTTTTAATAACTTCTCGCAGAGACAAGCAAGCTGACAAGAAAGGGGAGAGAGCAACGATAAACAATATGGAAAAAGAAAATCGGCTAACGTTGCTCACTTCTCAATTAATGCGTAGATTTTTTATGCATAAAAACTTGTCAACTAATTGAAGGTATGGGCATGCCGGAGAAAGAGGAACCTAAGAAAGAGCGCTCAAAAATTTCATTGCGAATAGGAGAAGTTCAAATTGAAATGGAAGGCACTTATGACGAAATTGCTAAGCTGATGGGGAAAGATTTGTTGGAGTTCACAAAAGGATTGCAGGAGCAAAAAAAGCCGCTAGCGCCCTCAACTCCTATTACGCTTCAAGCGGCCAGCAAAGCTCCAGAAAGCACACCGAAAACTTCAGAAGCCGCGCCAAAAGCGCCGCCTGCTAAGCCTTCCACAACCGAAGGTTCCGCTCAACCGCCGACCACGCCTACAGTGACAAAAACATTCGACAAAAAGCCCCCGAAGAAAACCTTCGGCAAAACAATAGTCATAGCCTTGGGACTGATGTGCATTATTCTTGCCGCCGGCTTAATTGGCGCACTGGCGGTTTACATGCCAAGGGTCAACTCTTTGGAAGCGCAGGTAGCTGAAAAAGACAGCACAATTTTATCTTTGAACACGCAAATTTTGACCTTAAACGGGCAAATTGCATCCTTAAACTCGCAGGTTTCAACCCTTCAAGAGCAACTCAACCAAACTAACACAACCATGGCGGCGCTACAGTCAGCCATAATGACATATCGCAGCATACTCTACCTTAACGAGTCGCAGTATCTGTTTTCCGCTCGAACCGTAACTCAAGAGGCAAACACAACAACCATCGCCTATGAAGGAGAATTAATATATGCAGGGTATATTTCCATCGGCGTTGAATCAAACAGCACCACAACCTACGTCCGCGTGGTTTACTCCTACGCTGAAGTTTACTGCGACTACAACGTAACGGTGGGAACAAAAGGCACAGCAGCCTTTCCCGTGTTACCCGGACCCATTCAGATTATGGTGGGCAACACAGAAAACGAGAACACAGTAACCGCGACGTTGACAGCACGCTACCGCTACTAACTAAGCATACTCCCATTTTTGATTATTAACAAAACACAGTAGCTACTAAATTACTGCTGGTCACCAACTTTTCGAGCAAAACAACGAAAAAATGCCAAGCCATGCAGTCTAAAAAGAGCCAAGCGTTTCATGCACCAGAGGCTTCGGTGAATCGCTAGCTGCAGCCATAGAAAGGGTTATGCGCTTATGGTTCTATGTGGACTGTAACTACTGTATTGCTAAACTTCTCTTTGATTGCATGTTCAATGCGTGATGCAGTGGCATGCGCCTTTTCCAGCGGCACCTTCTTTGCGAAGCAGCAATCCAAATTGACGTAAACCTTGCCCTCCGCGCTATACGTAACTACGCGTTTCACATAAAACTCGTGTTCAGCTTGATCAGCCAACGTTTGAATTATGTCCCACAGCTCCTTCTCCTCTATTTTCTGCACATGAGTTTCTGAGCCATAGGGCTCCACATGAACCGACACGTGCTCAAGCTGCTTTATCCCCTCGTGAATACGTCGCTCGATTTCCTCGGCGATTTTATGGGCTTCCTCCACCGACAACTGTGGATCGACATACGCGTGAAGCGTCACGTAAAGTTTGCCGCCAGCATACACCGTGGCTACATCATGCACTTCGCTCACGCCATCAACCATCGCCAGCTGCTCTATGCGTTGCTTCACGCTTGCTTCTTCTTCTGACGGCTCAATGTGAATTGCTATAGTAATGTTTCCAAACCGTTTTTTCAAGTCCTCCTCGATTTCAGAAGCCAAACCATGGGCTTTATCAAGGCTCATTAAGCTGGAAACTTGAAGTGCGCACTCGGCAAAAATTTTTGAGCCCACTTTTCGCACCTTGAGGTCTCGGCAGCCGCGAACGCCCTCATGCGCTGAGATTTCCCGCCTTATCTGCTGAACAAGCCCCTCTGATGCGGCGTCGCTTAGTTCTCGTATACTGCTTCTCGCAAGCTTAACGCTCATATAGCTGAGCAAGGCGCCCAGCACTATTGATGACACCGAATCGCCCTGATTAAAGCCGACTATGGCTAAGCCGAACCCGAGAAAGGCAATCACTGTAGAGCTCAAATCAGCTAATGCGTGGTAAAATCCCGCTTTAACCGTGCTACTTTCGCTGCCAGTAGCCTTCCTAAAAATAACCATCCGTAAAATATCTATTGAGAAGGTGTAGCCTATGGCGATGAACCCTAAAAAGCCAAAGTCAGCATTCACTCCCTCACCTTGAAGCAACTTCGCAACGGCCTCATAAATCACGAAGACGCTAACGCCCACAAGCACGATGCTGCCTAACAAGCCGCCTATGGACTCGAACTTTTCATGCCCGTAAGTGTGCTCCTCATCCGGCGGCTTAAGCGAGGCTTTAGTAGCCAAGTAAAGCATAACACCCGCCATGACATCGAGCACCGCGTGCAACCCGTCGCTGAGAATTGCTAAGCTGGACGCGAGCAAACCCAAAAGAACCTCGACAATCACCACGCTGGCTATGGCGATGGTAGAAAATTTAAGGGCGCCAAGCTTGTAGGCGCCTTCTGACGCTGTTTGCATCAACAATCAGGCTATATGCTCAGAGCACGGGCGATTTAAAAATTACGGCAAGGTTCACCATTATTTGCGGGATTACTGCCGATGGTGGCTTACATTTTCATTAATTTAGGTAAATAGCCGTTTTAGCGCTTGGTTTTCCATCTGAACGATAGCAGTAACAACAAAGTTACCAGCGCTAGAAATAGCCCGCCGAATATTGAGAGAGGTATCCTAAAGATGGGTTCGCCGTGTAGAACCCTGTTTGAAGGAAGAGCAAGCGCATACGAAGCGATAAAGATGGCGAAAAATGCTGCGCCTATTCCCTGCGTCAAAAGTATGAGCATGGCAAGCGGGTTCCTCTTCAACTTTGCAGCCTCTCTATACGCTTCAATATTCCCTAATTTCTTTATAAGGTTGTTCTTTTAGGATGACGCTTGGAAAACCGCAATTATAATATACTCAACCGTGGCAAAATCAAGCCTAAAGAGGACGGGCTGAAAAATAACCGAAGCAAACCGCCATCTACCGTTAAAACTTGGATTTTTACTGGTTTCCCTTTCATGGTTCACCTACATGCTCTACGAATTCGCTAATGGCATAATTAACCGCGGCCCCCTCGACGTCTTCTTCATCCTAATAACCGACGTGCCCGGCTGCATCGGCCTCGGCTTCAGAACAGCCGCAGCATTCATCGCCCTTGTCATAAGCCTATTCTACATCGCCAAAAAAGACTTATCAAAGCCAGAATTGCTGATGGCGCTTCGGCTGGTTGTGCTCTTTGAGGCAGGCTACTGGTTCCTAAGCTTCTTCATGTCAGGCATCTGGGGACTCGCAGCCTTTGCGGATCCATCCATAGGTTTCGGCGGGATAATGCTGATGACGGTCATGAACACGTTACCCTGCTTCGTGCAGTCAATAGGCCTCGTCAGCGTACTAATCAAGCTATTTCTGGCGTTATCTCCAAACAAGCCAGCGAAGAACGCCATAAAATGGGGACTGATTACTGGCGCTTTCTACGTTTTCGTTTTCTGGCTGAACAATACGGGCATGTGGATCGCCGCATTAGTTGAAAAAGGCGTAGACTACATCCTGCTTTATCCCAGCAACATGTTCAGTTTTCTCTTCTCCATCGTAGGCCTTTATCTTCTGGCGCTTTACACGGCGTACTTCGCAAAGAAATCCATGCGCACCGAATCCATAGAAATGATAAACTTACACACCGTAGGTGCCATCGTAACACTTGTCGGCTTGTATTTCTGCGCTAACTACGTCATGTGGATCTTCCTAGGCAGCGTCGGCGGATGGGGCTCCTGGTACGCATGGATCCTAGGGCATAATCTTGACTTGTGGGCTATGGCGTTACCCTTCATCGGATTGCCGTTGCTATTTCAACCTAAGGTAAACAGAAACTAAGTAAATGCAAATGACCTTGGTGGCATGCGCATAAAAGGCGGGTCGTAAGCGTGAAATTTTTCAACTTTGCCAATAGTGGTTAAATAAGAGACTTTTCACCTAAATAATACGCGCCGAGCTGAGGCAAAGGGCTGCAATGCTGATACAGGAAGTCATCTTGGAGAATTTCATGAGCTACGAGTACGCTAGGGTGCCCTTTAAACCCGGCGTAAACGTTATCTGCGGGCCGAACGGCGCTGGAAAATCATCGCTACTCTTGGCTATTTCCGTGGCGCTGGGACAGTCGTACACGGAGCGCTCAAGAAAACTAAGCGATCTGATACGTTGGGGTAAGGATAGAGCGCGTGTTACGCTTATTTTGGATAACAGCAAGCGGGGCGGCAGGCGTCCAGTGCCTAAGTACAGCAAAGACCAAATTTTTCTAACCCGCGTTTTGCGCCGCGATGGCAAATACTGGTTTGAGCTGGAAAATCGCGCTGCCACGAAACAGGATGTTGAACGTTTGCTGGGCAGATTCGGCGTTGACCCTGACAACATGCTTATTATTATGCATCAGAGCATGGTGGAGCAGTTCACCGTGCTTTCCAGC
>JBNARN010000044.1:1121-10283 GCA_049718365.1 Candidatus Bathyarchaeales archaeon | reverse complement strand
AGCTTCGCAAGCACTATGGCTTCAGCGTAGAAACAGGCAACTACCTGTGGGAAACCGAGTCTGAACACTTCTTGAATGCTTACGGCTGGGGCAACGCCGAACACACATGGTACTTCGCCTATGGCAAACTCTACTCAGTCGGAGTAGGCGGCATCCTATACGCCTACGACCTGAAGACAGGCAAAGCTGCATGGACCTATGAGTTTAACGATCCGTACAGCGAGTCTGTTACAGGCCAAAACTGGTGGGGCTGGATCGCCTTGATTGCTGATGGCAAAGTCTACCTAGCTCACTGCGAGCACAGTGCAGAGCAACCTCTGCCTCGTGGTGCACCATTCGTGTGCTTGGATGCGGAAACAGGCAATGTGATTTGGCGTGTTAACGGCATGTTCCGTGGCACCCGCTGGGGTGGCAATGCCGTTATCGGCGACAGCATAATCGCAACAATGGACACCTACGACCAACGCATCTATGCCATCGGCAAAGGACCAAGCAAGACAACCGTTTCAGCATCTCCGAAGGTTTCCGTACACGGCGGCAAAGTACTCGTGGAAGGCAGCGTCACCGACATTTCACCTGGAACTGACGACATAGTTTTGAAGAAACGGTTCCCGCATGGTGTTCCTGCTGTTGCAGATGAGTGCATGAGCGAATGGATGCTGTACGTCTACAAGCAATTTGAATGCCCCGCGAACGTTAAGGGCGTAGAAGTAATCATTGAAGTGCTTGACCCGAACAACAACTACTACGAAGTGGCACGGACCACAAGCGACGGCAGCGGCTTCTACAGCGCAACATTTGACCCGCCAGTACCAGGCAAATACACCATAATCGCCAGATTCGCAGGCTCCAAGGCCTATTGGCCTTCGCATGCCGAAACAGCCATAGTCGTGGAAGAAGCACCACCAGCCACTACTGAAACGACACAACCAACCACTTCAGTTGCAGACATGTACTTTGTACCCGCGGTGATAGGCATAATCGTAGCAATAGTTGTAGTAGGTCTTGTGATAATACTGATGCTCAGAAAACGCTAAGCATCAAACAAAAACCACAAACATCCCCCTTTTCTTTTTAGTCATTTTCCACCCAAATGCAATAGCGCACCGCGCGGCATACATTCTCAGGGCACACCGATCAAACGGAAAAACCCTCTGCAAACTTGAGTAAAGCAAATTAATAGACGCGCGCCTTGTATAAACCGCCGACAAAAAGGCGAAGTGGCTATATACCGCAAAAGAAAATAAATATCAAGCCACACAGTAAACCTACCCAATGGGCCGGTAGTCTAGCTCGGTTAGGACATCTGCTTGACGTGCAGAAGGTCGCCGGTTCGAGTCCGGTCCGGCCCACCATCGACTCAAGTATAAAAGCGGTTAATGCGACAATAACCTTTTTTTAGAAAAATGAAAGCACACTTAGTTTGTGGAGCGCGTAGCTGTTGTAGCCCAGACCCGACAAGTGCCTTCGCTGCTGACCATGCAGGCGCCAACAGGCTTGGCTGGCGTGCAAGCTTTCATGAACATGGGGCACTCGTCAGGCTTAATTTTGCCGATTATCACCAGATGACACTCGCAGCCGAGCAGGATATCCTTGCCCTGCGCTATGTGCATATTGAATTTTTCTCGTGCATCATAAGTCCTAAACTCGTCGCGCAGCCTCAACGCAGAGTTAGGCAGTCGACCTATGCCGCGCCAGTTGCCGCCTGTAACCGCAAAAGCTTGCGCCATCATCTGCAGCGCTCGCGGGTTGCCTTCCCACTTTACCACGCGCGCGTACTCGTTCTCCAGCCGCGCCGCGCCTTCCTTCAGCTGCTTCAGAAGCATGTAGATGCCCATTAAAACGTCAATGGGCTCAAAGCCTGCAACAACAGTGGGCATACGGTAAACCCTTGGAAAAAGCTCGTAGGGTTTTAAGCCGATTATGGCGCTGACATGGCCAGGCGCGATGAAGCCGCTGATATTCAAGTCACCAACACCCAGCAGCAGCTCCATGGCAGGCGGAATCAAGCGGTGCGACACCAAGAAGCTAAAGTTTTCAGGCGGCTTATCAAGCACTTCAACCGCCGTGGCAGGTGCAGTGGTTTCAAAGCCCACCGCGAAAAAAACGAATTCCTTATCCCTTTCCCGCTTCGCCATCTCCACGGCATCTGAGACGCTGTAAACCACGCGGACATCAGCGCCAGCCGCCTTCGCCTCCAGCAGACTCATGGTGCTGCCCGGCACGCGCAGGACATCGCCGAAGCATGTTACAACAACGCCTTTCTGAGCAAGCTGCACTGCCTCGTCGATTTCGGCTGCGGGCACTATGCAGACGGGGCATCCCGGGCCCGCGATGACCTCAACGTTCCTCGGTAGGAGACTGCGCAGGCCGTAGTGCGTTATGGTCCACTCGTGGGTGCCGCAGACATGGCAGAATTTTACTTGCTCATCTTTCGGCGCGGTTTCGCGAATCTTCATGGCAATTTCCCGCGCCAACGTTGGATCGCGAAACTGAAGCTTTTCAGTCATTTTTCGTCAGCGGTCCTACTCTTTTTCAGCCGCGAGAATCTCCTTCCACAACGCCAAAGTTTCCAGCGCGTCTTTTTCCTCCAATGTCTGGATGGCGTAGCCCGCATGCACCAGGACATAGTCGCCTACCTTGGCGTCAACAAGCGTCACATTGACTTCTCGCAGGACGCCTTCGCCGAAGTCCACTTGGGCTTTATCGCCGTCTACCCGTATGACACGTGCTGGAATCGCTAAACACATGACTTATCAGCATATCACGAGCGTAAAGGGCGATAAAAACTGTATGGTTCTAAAACCTGAAAAAGCCGCCTACAACCGCCTGGCCAAAAGACACGCCGCCATCGCCTGCAGGTATAGCCTCGTGAACAAGAAAACGCAGACCCTCGGCTTCTACTGTCTGCCGCATAATTTCCGCAAGCAGCTGATTGCTTGCTGCTCCTCCGGAAAAACCAACAGCTTTGGCGCCTACTTTCTTGGCATTCTCGACTGCAAGCGCAGCCAAGCCACGCGCTAAATACGCATGCGCCGAGTAGGCTAGGTCAGCAGTTGCTGCTTTGCCAATGTTTTCGAAAATGGCGTAAAGCATCTGCGTCGTGTCTAGCACGTTACCTTTTATTATCGGCTCCAGCTTCAGCGCGTCTCTGCCTCTGATGGCGGCGGACTCCAGCTTCATGGCTGGTTCACCCTCGTAAGTGCGTTCATAGCATATGCCTAAAACCGCTGATACGGCATCTAAGACTCTGCCGCAGCTGGTTGTCTCCGTTACGCCTACGCCGTTTCGCGGCTGCTGCAAAATTAGTTTCGCTTCAGTTTCGCCATAAGGCAGGCAGCCGCTATGCGCAAGCAACCACTGTGCAACATCCATTTTTTTGCTGAGAATTCCTGCTGCCATGCGCAGTGGATAACGCGTCGCGGCATCGCCGCCTAATAGTGGCTGAGGCTCCAGATGCGCCAGTCGTTTGAAGTCTGCGGAATCTCCGGTGCAAAGCAGTATTTCGCCTCCCCATGCGCCGCCGTCAGCGCCGTAGCCGTAGCCGTCGCATACCACGCCGACCAACTCGTCAACGGCGTGCTCCATCATCAAGGCTGCAACATGCGCATGGTGATGCTGCACTTGGATTAGGCGCCAGCCGTTCTCTTCCGCAAGTTGCTGCGCCAAGCGTGTGGTGATGAATTTCGGATGCAGATCGCATGCGACCGCTTCCACGCGGCTGTTGATCAAGCGGATCAGATGGTTTGCGGCTTCTTGGAGAAACGCTCTCGTTTCAACGTTTTCCACGTCGCCGATGTGCTGGCTGATGAACGCCTTATTTTCAAGCAGAACGCACGCTGTGTTATTTAATTCGCCGCCCAAGCCCAAAACACAACTTTTCGCCTTGTCTTTTAGCATTATAGGCGCAGGCGCGTAGCCTCTGCTTCGTCTAATGAACGATGGGCGTGCGCCGTGGACTCTTAGGACGGAGTCGTCGCAGCGATAGGCGATTCTGCGGTTGTGAAACAGGAAATAGTCCACTGTGCCGCCTAGCATGTGCAGGGCTTCTTCGTTGTCTTTGACGATGGGCTGGTTAGGCGGGTTAGCGCTGGTCATCACGAACGCCAAATCGTCAACATGGTCAAAGAGCATATAATGCATGGCGGTGTAGGGCAGCATGACGCCGATGTTGTGCAAGCCTGGCGCAACCAAAGGCGAAAGCGCATAGCCGCTTTTCTTGTTTAGCAGCACTATCGGACGCGCGTAAGACGTAAGTAGCTCCGCCTCCTTCGAAGTTACTTCGGCGAAAGATTTCACCGCCTCTAAACTCCGCGCCATAATTGCAAATGGCTTAGCTCTTCGATGCTTCGCCTTTCGAAGCCGCAGCAAAGGCTCATCCATGGTTACCGAGGCGGCAACGTGGAAACCGCCGTAGCCTTTTATTGCGAGAATTGCACCTTCGCTAAGCAAGCGCCCCGCTTCACGCACAGGATCCTTGTGCCTGATGGGTTCGCCTCTGTTTGTGGTCAAATAAGCCTGCGGTCCACACGCCGGGCATGCTACGGTTTGCGCATGAAAGCGCCTGTTAAGCGGATCCCTGTACTCTCCCTGGCAGTAGCTGCACGTCTTAAACTCGCGCATGGTGGTGTTTTCGCGGTCATACGGCAACTGCTCAATGATGGTGAATCGCGGTCCGCAGTCAGTGCATGTAATGAAGAAGTAGGCATGACGGGGGTTATTTGGGTCTCTGAGCTCGGCGAGGCATTCGCTGCAGATGGCAATGTCAGGTGGAATAACTGAGCCAGCCAGTTCTTTTTCATCTGAGCTCTTGTAAATCGTGAATTTTGTGTAATCGTTTTCGCCGGATAGTTCCGTTGTTATTATGCTGTGTATTTGGGCTAGAGGCGGCTTTTTATCTTTCAAGTCGCGCAGAAAATTATGTATATTTTGCGCTTGGCCTTCCAGCAGAATTTCTACTCCGGCGTCGCCGCGGTTGCGCACGTACCCTGCCAAGCCATTTTGCACTGCTACGCGGTAAACAAAGGGGCGGAACCCCACGCCCTGAACAATGCCTGTAATGTTGATTTTAACGCGCAATTGCAAGCCTTCTCCAATTCAGAAGGAATAAATTCTCTTATACATTTCTACGACCTAAACGAGTTATTTCCATTCCATCAGCCAGAATTACTTCCGCTTTTCTATGGCTTACAAAATTAAAAATGGTATGGATGTTAACTTTTGTTTGCTAATTTCTGCTTCTCTGCTTCTTGAAGCACGCGCCTCAGCACTTTGCCAGCTGCGCTTATCGGCAACTCTTTTCTGAACTCCACTTCGCGAATCATCTTGTATGGAGCAACTTTCTTTTTGACAAACGCCATTATTTCCGCTTCAGAAGCTTTGGCTCCATCTTTTAGCACTATAAAGGCCTTTGGAATCTCGCCAACCAGCGGATCGGGTTTGCCTACGACAGCGCAGAGCCTCACTGCTGGATGCTCATAAAGCACATCCTCCAGCTCGCGTGGGTACACGCTGTAATCCTTGTATTTTATGAGGTCCTTCTTGCGGTCGGTAATATAGAAGTAGCCATCCTCATCCATCCGCGCGATGTCGCCTGTGAGGAGCCAGCCGCCGCGGAGGACAAGCGCGGTTTCCTCTGGTCTTCGCCAGTAGCCTTTCATCACTTGTGGCCCTTTGACAGCGAGTTCGCCCGTTTCGCCGGGCGCCAGTGGGCTCTCGCCGGTTTCTGCATCTACTATTCGGGCGTCCGTGTCGGGCAAAGGTAAACCGATTGAGCCTACGCGCACTGTACGCATGGTCTTATCCACGGGGTTGCAGTGTGTAACCGGCGACGCCTCGGTTAAGCCGTAGCCTTCCGCAAGAAAGCCACCTGTTACCTCCATAAAACGCTTCTGAACATTCGGCGGCAGCGGCGAGGCGCCTGAAATGCAGACGCGTATGCTGGTTAAGTTGAAGCTGCCAAACGCAGGATTAGCAAGCAGCAGCGAGTACATTGTGGGGACACCGCAGAAAACCGTGACCCGATGCCGCTGAATTGCTTCTAGGGCTGTGGCTGGCTCAAAACGTGGCAGCAGTACCATTTTGGCGGCTAAATATATGGGCACGTTCATGCTTGTTGTCATGCCGTAAATGTGGAACAGTGGCAAAGCGGCCAGAAATGTGTCTTCCACGGCGCCTTTGATCCAAGCTGCAAAAGCAACGGCGTTAGAAACCAGATTCATATGCGTCAGCATGGCGCCTTTAGCGGTGCCTGTGGTGCCGCCAGTATACTGCAACGCAGCCAAATCCTCTTCAGGGTCTATGTGCACCTTCGGTGGCTTGGCATCTTTGCTCTCGCTAAGTAGCTCTTGGAAACAGTAGATGTTCGGTTTCTGTTCAATCCTAATGTGCGCCGCAGATGTTTTAGTCGCATATTCTTCTGCGCTGGTAACTATGATATTCTTCAGTTTGGTTTTCCGCCGAACGTTCTCCACAATTGGGTAAAGCGTGTCCAAGGCGACTATAGTCTCTGCTTCTGCATCATTCAGTTGATATTCCACTTCACGTTCTTTATGCAGTGGGCTTATGGCAGTTAAAACTGCGCCAACCTTGAGAGAGCCATAATATGCTATTACAAACTGAGGCGTGTTTGGTAGAAAAACCGCAACTCTATCGCCTTTCTTTACGCCTAAAGCTGCAAGCGACGCAGCAAACTGGTCTGTCAGCGCAGCTAACTCGGCGTAGGTGATTTCCCTTTCGGCAAAGGCTATGGCGGCTTTTTGAGGATACGCTTTTGCCGCTTTCTCAAGGAAACCTTGCAGCGGCACCTTTGGATACTCAAGGTTTCTTGGCACATACTGAGGCCACGAGCGGAGCCACGGTTGGTTATCTATTTGCATTGTGCACACGCGCTTTGCCAATAAGATTGCAAAAAACATGTAATAACATTTGCCAAAACTCCCGTGGTGCGCCTAAAAGAAAATCAGTTTTATCAGAAACAGGGCTGCCAGATGCAAAGGATAGAACGCATAGAAAGCATATTTTCTAAATGAATACGCAAGCGAGCTTTCAGGGATGATTGTTTCCTTTTTCAACACGCCTTTTACGTGAAGAATGATCAGCGGTACCGCAAAAAGCGAAAGCACCTGCGTGTCTGCGATGAGCAGGAACTGGCTGTTCAAGGCAAACAACGCGAGAAAACCAATCAGTGGATTACTTTTCAAAAGTTTCATGCATGCCACCGTCAGCACCGCGTAAATGCTTCCTTCCGTGTTAAAGAATATAGAAAGCAGGGCGGGAACAATAGTCAACAGGCTTCGCTTGTTAAAGAGGTAAATTGTCAACGCGCCCAGTAGCAGCGAAAAGAGTATGTTGAGGCGTTCAAGTGGTTGGATTCCAAAAGCAAGAAAATAGGGCACCTGCGAAATCACGGCGAAAATGAAAAGAGTCGCCAAGTACTTTTTCGGTTTTTTGTGCTTTCAATTCCCAGGGCTACAAGATAAGCGAATAATGGGAAAGCAAGCCTGCCAATGATGTGAAGCATCAGCCAGTCTGGATAAAAGATGTCTCCAATATGGTCTATTGCCATGGCTGCAATAGCTATCAACTTGAGCAGGTCTCTGCCGTAGTCAAACTTTCTAACGGGGAAAGACACTTTCAAACCACATGAACTGTTTTACTGGTAGCCTAATGCATAGCTAAAAGCATAATGTCGCGTACTTTAAAAGTGTGCCATTTGTTATGCCCAAAAAAAGCGTTAAAACAAAACTTAGCTATATAAAAGGTGGTGTTGGCAGCCTCAAAGCTGCCGTTCTGCGCTACTTCTTATTCATCAAGTATTCATGAATGGCTTTTGCCGCTTTCTTGCCCATGCCCATTGCGCTGATGACCGTTGCTGCGCCAGTCGCCACGTCGCCGCCAGCATAAACGCCGTCCAAACTGGTCTTGCAGTTTTCATCAACCTTTATCGTGCCGTGTCTCGGGTCTGTTACTAATCCTTCGGTTGTCCGCTGTATAATCGGGTTCGGTGTCTGCCCGATGGCAATGATCACAGTGTCAGTTTCCATGACGAATTCTGAGCCTGGAATCGGCTTGACACTGCGTCTGCCGCTCTTGTCAGGTTCTCCGAGTTCCATGCGGATGCATTTCATGGCTTTGACCCAGCCTCTTTCGTCACCGTAAAACTCCACAGGCGCGGTAAGGAACTGGAATATCACGCCTTCTTCCTCAGCGTTCTCAATTTCCTCCGCCCTTGCAGGCAGCTCCTCATGTGACCTTCGGTAAACTAAGTGCACCTCAGCACCTAACCGCAATGCACAGCGTGCGCAATCCATGGCAACGTTGCCACCGCCGATGACAACTACATGCTTTCCAATGCGGATCGGCGTATCATAATCAGGAAACGCATAAGCCTTCATCAGGTTAACGCGTATCAGAAACTCGTTGGCAGAGTAAATTCCACCCAAGGTCTCGCCTGGGCAGCCGGTAAATTGTGGCAAACCTGCACCGCTGCCAATGAATACGGCGTCCGTGCCGCTTTTCATCAGTTCAGGTATGGTTACTGTTCTACCGACAAGGTGGCCTAACCGTAAGTCAACGCCTAGCTTCTTGATGTATTCAATTTCGTTGCGCACTATCACTTTTGGTAAACGGAATTCGGGAATGCCGTAAATCAGCACTCCACCGCCCACATGCAGCGCTTCATAGATTGTTACGTCATGGCCAAGTTTCACTAGGTCAGCTGCGGCCGTCAGTCCAGCGGGGCCAGCGCCTATTATGGCTACTTTTTTGCCTGTTGGCGGAGCCTTCTGGGGGAGTTGATAACCGTTTTCGCGTTCCCAATCAGCAAGAAAACGCTCCAAACGTCCGATGCTTACTGGCTCGCCGACCTTGCCGACAACACATTTCGATTGGCACTGTTCCTCTTGTGGGCAAACGCGTCCGCAAACTGCTGGCAAGGCGTTTTTCGTTTTTATTATGGCTATGCCTTCTGCGTACTTCTTTTCTTTGATGCATTTAATGAACTGTGGAATTGGCACCTCAACAGGGCAGCCGGTTACGCACTGCGGCTTCGGGCATTGAAGGCAGCGGCTTGCTTCTTCAAGCGCCATCTCTTCAGTGTAGCCTAAGGCTACTTCGTTGAAGTTCTTCACTCGCGCCTTCGGTTCCTGTTTAGGCATTTCC
>JBNARN010000044.1:0-984 GCA_049718365.1 Candidatus Bathyarchaeales archaeon | reverse complement strand
CACAATTGTCGGAATGCCATAGGGCCTTGTAATTTCGCTGACTTCCCGCATCATTACAACTGGGCCTAATGCGACACATCGGTCAAACTTTTCGGTCTTCAACAGTTCTTTCAAGAAGTCCAGTCCCTTATACCCGATTGAGCCATCATCAGAAGCTATGTACAGCTTGTCGCTTAAAGCTCTGGCTTCATCTTCCATGAACAGAAAGTCCTTAGACCTGCAACCTAACACGGTAGTCACGTGATTTCCAGCTTCCTTCATGGCTTTAACCTGAAGCAGCATTGGCGCAATCATAATGCTGCCGCCGACGCATAGGACTTTGCCGAAGTTTTTGATTTCCGACGGGTTGCCCAGCGGGCCGGTGACGTTTAGTAGGCAGTCGCCCTCTTTCAGTAGTCCCATTTCCTTTGTGGTTTTGCCGACTTCATGGAAAGCAAATGAAACTGTGCCTTTCTTTACGTCGTAGCCGCAAATAGTGAGCGGTATGCGCTCGCCCTTCTCATGGGGAATCACAATTAAGAATTGTCCTGGCTGAGATTTAGCAGCAATCGGTGGTGCATAGATTTCAAACAGAGTTTCTTTATGGGCAAGTTGTTTCTTGCAAACTATTTCATACATCTTGGGCATTTTCATCGTGCCTCCGTTTTTGCCATTGCAAGTTTAGACATAGTTGCGATTTTCTGATAGAAACTTTCAAATTTCGACTTGAATTCGCCTTCGCATCTCGGCGATAACTCGAATAACTCAAAGCGGTTGAGTAAACCCTTCTTTTTCAGCACATCCGTCAGCACAACCATGTTGCGTTCAGCTGTGTCTCTGCCTTCGCTGAGCTTGCAGTCTTCAGCCGCGCACACAACGCCCATCACACCGTCAAAGCCGCATTCTAAAGCGTTTACCACGTGCACGGGATCCATACCTTTAAAGCATGGGACTTCCAAGATCAGCGCGTTTTTGCCTGCAAGCGCACTGTTTGGGTTATCTAAG
>JBNARN010000043.1:0-10702 GCA_049718365.1 Candidatus Bathyarchaeales archaeon | reverse complement strand
TACGAGTGCATCTTTTGCACGCACCACATAGTTTGGGGAAGAAAATGGCGTGGCAGAAGCCCAGAAAACGTGGTTGCCGAGATAGAGCAGGTCATCAGAACATACGGTGTTAAACAAATTGACTTTCTCGATGACAACATGACGCTTGACAGAAAAAGAATGGAAGGCATATGCGACCTAATCATAAAAAAAGGCTTAAAATTTGAGTGGTTCACGCCAAACGGCGTCAGAGCAGACACACTTGACGAGAAACTCTTGACCAAAATGAAGAAGGCTGGCTGCAAGAAAATCCGCATAGCGCCAGAATCAGGAGTTCAACGTGTCATAGACCAAATCATCAAAAAGAACCTTGACCTCAAACGTGTAGAGCACGCAGTGGCTCTATGCAAGAAGGTGGGAATCAAGGTGGGCTGCTTCTTTGTAATCGGCTTCATAGGCGAAACAAAAAGGGACATACAGGAAACCATAAAATACGCCTATAAGCTCAGGCAGCTGGGCGCGGAAAGCTTCGTTTTCAGCATAGCCACGCCCGTTTATGGCACCAGACTTTACGAGCAGGCAAAAAGAGAAGGTTTCTTAAGAGAATGCTTCAGCGATGACGCCTTGGCTGGAGCGGAACCGCTTATTGAAACACCCGAATTTACGGCTGATGAACTGCGCGAGTTATGTGCACAGGCGAATCTTGTTAACCCAACCTTCACACGCGACAAAATGCTAAGAGCCATTAGAAACCCACGTAAAACACTGAAAATGCTGTTAGGGAGGCAATAAAGCTAACCACAGGCAACAGCCATAAGCCTTAGCGCTACTTTAACGGCGAACAAGCTTTAGTTACTTGCGGGCTCTGCACTCTGCGCTTGAACTTTTCTTTTCTTGAGAAAAGCGAGAAAAGCTAAAACCACAACTATGCTGGTAAGTGAAACTATAATCGAAGGCACTGTTATCCCTATTGGCGATAACCCCAAGAAAAGCCCGGAAACGCCGACGATGCTAAAACTTAGAGCCACAGACAGCACAGCTTTCTCAACTAAATCCAATTTGCCCTCTTGGAACAGGACAGTGGCAAGACAGTAGCCAGGCACAACCGTGACAAATACGAAGCCAAACAAGTACGTGAGTACTGAAAATGGCGAATTGCTAGGAATGAAGTAAACACAAAGCAGAGTTAAAACAGTATAGGATATAATTATTCCAAACCAACTGGAAGCTTTCAACCTTCTAGCCTTCAGCCAATTTCAAACAAGCTTCAAAAAAATAAAAAGAGAGATGTTTAGAGGAAAATCTTGTAGATCGGATGCTGCTCGTGTAGCGGTCTAATATCCAAGTCACCCATCGCAGATGCAACGTAAGTGTCAACTATCGCCACTGCAGGGAACACAAAATCGGATTGCTCAGCAGGCCCGAACATAAGCCAGTTGGCGCCCAGCGTCTGCATGATAGCGTTGGTGGCAGTTCTAGTTCCGTACCTGAACTCCTTAGGAACATGCGCTTTAACCCAGCCCATGGTGGTAACAACGTTTCCAGTTCCCAAGCCGGTTGGGTGACCATACTTCTCTTTTATTTTCGGTATAGCCCGGACAGCAGTGCCCATATCTGGCTCGAACGCTGGAATAGCTGTGTCAATCAACGGCTTTGTGATGCCAGCTTCTTTCGCCAATGCTAAGGCTTCTTCCAAAACCTGCATTTTTCCTTCTAGGCTGTTGTCCTTTGGATTGTCAGCCAGCACTATTGACGCTGTGATTCCGCATTCTTTGACTTTTGCCGCTTCAGCCTTGGAAACTCCTTTGTAGAAGGAGTTGTAGATGCATCTGTCCTGCAAACCAGCATTCTTGATTATTTCTGCGCCTGCCATACGTGTCTTCGGACTCATAGCATCCATCATGATCGGCGCATCGGTGTGGTCGGCAACGAAAGGAATGTATTTTGCGAATGCCTCCTCTGTTGTTCCAACAACGTCCAAAGCAAATGGCACACCAGTCAAGTCACGCAATGTTTCCATTTTGTTGATTATGGCTTCAGCCTCTTTTGCGTCGAATATTCCTCTGTTTGCGTCCTGCACCATTTTCTGGCCGAGCCAGAAAATAGAGCCTATCAAGAAGGTTGGTAGCTCGCCTGGTTGACCGCCAACTTGCACTTTCCCTATTTGATATACTTTCTGTTCTGTGTTGAACTTGAACATGTTGCCTCATCTGAACCTTAAATTTACTTTTTCTTTCCTGCTATTGCTTTCTTTGCGATTTCAACGCCTTCTTCCTTATTCTTGCCGAATATGGCTCCAATGGCATCAGCGTCTTCCTTTTTCACTGCAGCGCCGCCGATGATGATTATCAGTTTCTCTTTGAGTCCAGCAGTTTTCAATAATTCGACAAGTTTGGCAAGGTTGTTTTTAGCTGGCACAGTGTTAATTGAAAGCGCCAGTATGTCAGCGTTGGACTCTTTGACTTTGTCTACAAAAACTTGCGGTGCAACGCTTTTGCCTGCATCGACAGTTTTGAATCCAGCGCGCTTCAGTGCCTTTCTGACTGCTTCTTTCGCAGTGTCGTGCATGTCGGGTTCGAGGTTGCCGATGACAACGGTTCCAAGCGGGTTTTCAGGTTCAGGTGGCTCTTTTTCCATCATAGATTTAAGCCATGACATTTTAACTTACTTCCCTTCAGGTTTTACCCTCGGTTTTTATATTTGAATATCATATTTAAACTTTAACTCTGAATCTATATTAACCATTCAAGAAACAAGAAATATGCTTGGGAAGGCTGAAAATGCCCAAAATAGCTGATAAGGCTCTCTTGCCGTTTCTCATTTTAACATTAGCCTTTGTATATCGAGTGTTGCTGATGACTTGGGCGGTTTATCCTCCAGGCGCGGACATTGGGCTACATCAAAGCGTCATCAAATCCATCACATTATCAGGTAACACGAATTTCCTATGGAACAACTATCAGATGGGAGGCGGACTTTCTCTAACTTTCCCGGGATATCACATCTTCGTTTCATACATAATTTTGTTAACAGGCATTCCTGATTACTTGGCTCATTCGTTAGTTGTTTCCTTTTTTTCCTCGCTTATTGTGTTAGTCGCGTATCTAATTACACGCGCGGTATGGATGGAATCAACCGCCTTGATAGTCGCGTTTTTAGTGGCGATTTCAAGGTTTGATATAGAAATGCTCCTTTGGGGCGGCTACCCCAACGTCATAACGCTAATGCTGATTCCGCTGATTTTTTACTTGTTCCTGCAAAAAAACAAGTTTTCGCTGCCAGCATTTCTTGCCACAACAGCCCTTTTGTCTGGAACAGTATTCTTAACCCACTCTTTAAGCGCAGTTATGTTCGTTGGAATAACCTTCACCACAGTGTTGCTTACTTTAATTTTCTCCAAGAAACTTGGCATGGTGAAAAAGCAGCTTTTAATCTGGATTGTACCCATCTTTCTCGGCGCCTTACTGGTCTCACCTTTTCTGGTTGAAGTCGCGCCGGCATATGTGCATGTAAACAGAGAAACCTTTACAGGCGGCATTTCCGACATTCGACAAGCATTGCTTTCGACAAGAGTTCTGCCTCTGGAGTGGGTGATTCCTCTTTTCGGCTCTGTCATCTTTTTCTTCTTGTTCTCCAGAAAATACAAGGGTAGCTCCTTTACGGTTCCAGCTTTGTTTTTCGCTGCTTGGATTTTGGTGCCGATGATTTTTACTCAAGGATATCTTGTGGGAATGTACACAGATTATAATCGATTTTTGTACTTCATCATCTTACCTATCATAATGCTGATTGGGCTTGGAATCGATCATGGCTCAGGCTTCTTCGCGCGGGTAATAGACACGTACCTAACTTTGACACGCAATGCAGGGTCAAGACGCTGGATGCGCCTGTCTCGTAAAAGCGTCTATTCAGGCTTTGTTCTCGGTTTTCTGGTATTCTCATTTTTATGCGTGCCACTTTTCGTAACTCCATTTCAAGGTGTAGCAGTGCAAAGTTTTTATCAAGTGATGAATGACAAGGGCTATGAGGCAATAGAATGGGCGCGAGAAAACACCGCGGCAGGTTCCGTGTTCGTTTCCGACGCGCTCTACGGCTGGTGGTTCTCAGGTTTCGCGGAGCGCCCAACCCTAAGCGCTGTTGACCCACAGTACTTGACGCTTGCACGCGAACTTGAACCCGCAAAGACAGCCAAAAACCTGCTGGACACGGATTACCTAGTAGATAATGGTTTGATTCAGGTTCGCGAAGACGGCGGCTACATTGGCAGACATAACCCAATGTTTCTAGCCAAGCTTAACTGGACCTATTTCCCCTATCCCTTTATGCATTTCAACAACAGTGCATCAGAAATCAAATACCGAATTGGCGAGAAACTGCATTCCTTAAGCTTAACTGAGCTCCCAGTGCAAGAAATGTGGGTAGAAAGCGACGGAGAGCACGCCACTATCGTTGTAAAAAAGGGCAATGATTTCTTCAATTATACGCAGCTAACAACAGTTTACAAAGGTTCACGTTTCGTTAATATGACCATCACTTTGGAAAGCGCAATTGACGATGTTTCTTTGGATTGGCTTACTTTTAAAGTGCACAGCAAAGGCAAAGTAGTCACCACGCTGGAAAATGAGACTGTCGGCTTGCTCGATGAAGGCGTGAAGGCGCTGGCGCAATTAATTTTTGATAAATCAACATTAAAACTCAAAGTTATCAACAAGGAAAATCCCTGCATACTCGAATTAGAATACAACTTGAAAGGCAAATCCGAAGCACAGATTCAACTTATGGCAAGCGCATTTTCGGTTACAGACGACCCAGAAGTTTATAAAACTCCCGAAACCACAGAAAAAAATATGGCAGCAATAGTCTTGGAAAATCTTAAAGCGTTTCAGGAAGGAAAGTTACTTAAGCCAGCTCAAGAGAACGGGGAGAAAACCCCTATTGACGTTTTTGATTATAAGTACGCGATAAAAAAGTGGGCTATCGCCTATATAGCCTGCCGCGATTCTGAGTTAATTCCAAAATTTGCAAAGGACCCAGCCTTCAGCCTCGTGTTTATTAACGATGAGGTAGCAATATTTGGGGTTAAACGGTCTTAAATCCAAACGAGGAGAGCACCGTAGCCTTGATGTATAAACTTGAAAACGGCAAATTTTTCGAAGCAATCTTTGTAATTGCTTTTTCAGTGTTTATCTTAGTATTCTTTTATGCGCTAATATCAATGAACGGGCTTGTTTTAGGAAATGACCCGGCTGTCCACTTAGAAAAGACACAGATATTTCTAAGAACCGGCAAGATCCCCTTGGAAAATTTGGGCTGGGCTCCGCCGCTCTACTCAATTATGCTTGCAGCGCTCATAGCTTTTACCGGCGCATGCAGCATTGAGCAGATGATTTTTCTGGTTAAAGCAGCAGCCGTGATCATTGATTGGCTGCTGATTTTATCGGTTTATTTAATTGGCTCCAAATTTTTCAGCAAAAAAATCGGGGCTGCAGCCGCAATTTTGTTGTTAATGTGCGTGCCAGTGTATGAAGTCAACTTGTGGGGCGGTTACACCACAGTGCTTGGATTGGCGTTCATGATCCTGCTGTTTTCATATCTGCCTTCAGCCAAAGATACGGGGCATATAATGATCACATTCTTAGCAGGCTTTTCTTTAGTTCTATCGCATCAGCTTACCACGTTTGTGGTCGCGTTAGTTCTTCCGCCAATCCTTCTCTTCTTACTCGTAAAATCAAGAGGCACATACTTCAAGGCTTTAGTGGCTCTGGTTCTGGGCGGCGGATTAGCCTTTTTCCTCTATTATTTCAAAGCAACAATAGCGTATGTTGATGTAATCATCGAGCATGTCTTCCTCACGCAAAAGGCGTATGCCTACCAGATTCCATACACCAGCCTTAACGCTTTCATGATGAACTTTGGCTTCATCCTCGTGCTCGCGCTTGCAGGCATTTTCCTTGCCCTCCTCAAATTAAGAGCAGAAAAGCAGCTGGCACTTTTCCTGATTTTATTCCTAAGCTTTCTTGTGCCGCTTATCCTATCGCAATCGCACTTGTTTGGGCTTTACCTACCGTTTCAATGGTTCATTTACTATTTGACGCCGCCCATGGCTATTCTCGCAGCTGTTTCGCTTACATTCATAATCGACCGAACCGCAGGTTTCTATCTTAGGTATAAGCAAAAATGGAAGAAAATCCAGCTGCAATCAGTAACCCTCGCCCTTATTATTTTAGCATCTTTGACCTTTATGTTCCGCGCAGGAGTTGTTTATGGGAAAATCATGGAGGCAGGCGTGTACTATTCAACAACTGATTTGAAAGCATACGACGCGGGCGTTTGGCTCCGGAGCAATTTTCCAGAAGAAGCAGCAGTGGTTGTGACGGAAGTTCCTGGTTTTTGGTTCCAATTATTCTCTGGCAAGCATGTGATAGCGCAAACCAGCCCTACAGTAGAAAGAAACGTGATTGCGGAGGCTGTCTTGGACTTAACTTACGAGGTTGAGCACCCGTTAACTTTGGTTAGGGTATATGACATGACGAAAGGCGATGTTTCAGATGAGAACTACGTTTCCATAAACCATGTGTGGTACATGGTTTCATACTCCGCGGCAGATGGAAACTTTATCGGTTACAGCGTAAACGGTGTTGAAAAAAGGCCGCGGCTGTCTGATTTTAACAGAGAAACCGTTTTTGAGAATACAAGCTCTCTTAAGAAGCTGGCTATCCGCTACTTCAATGATGAAATAGGCATTATGCAAACAATTCTTATCCAAAACGACAGATACCCAATAAATGTCACCTGGGCGGTATCGCCTCTGAAAAGCAGCGTCAGCAATGTCTCACTGTATTTGAGTACTTTCTTTGATCTGCGCTTCTCCCTCGAAAAGGCTTATGTCCCCGGCGTATTAAGCTGGGAGAACCCGTGGAGCCGCCCCACGTACATTCATGGGAATGAGTGGGCAGTCGTCAACTTTTCCCGCTCAATTTTGACAGATAAGTACCTTGGCTTCTATGATGAGAAAAACGAGGTACTCTTTGCGCTAAGCTTCAGCGAGCTACCTGACTGGGGCAACGTGGGTGTTTTGGCAAGCAACCAGATAGACGCGGTACGCTTCCAATACAACTTTGACAGAATTAATGTTAACCAAACGGCTTCTTTCCAGTATCAGGTGCTTACATTTTCGAAAAACAGCTATCCCGAATTTGGGCAGTTAAGTGAGTTCAAAAACCTATTTACAGCTAAGCGCACAGCACCATTTGAGGTTAAAAGCAGAGACTACTCAGACTTCATTAAAGAAAAAAATATCCGATTTATTGTGTATGACCGAAACCAGCTTGACACAAAAATTATCCGCTCTAGGCGCCTAGAAATGATCTACTCAAATGACCGATACGTAATTTTCAAAATCAAGAGCTGAAGCCTAAAACACAATCCATCAAATATCACAGTAAAAATTGGTGACAAAGAGGAAGAGACTAAGGGCTTTGTTTATGCTTCACGAAGGACTTTGGGCACGTATGCGCAGGCAGGGTCACTTTCGAATAAGTCGCCCGTGTAGTACTCGGCGCGTGTGCGGCAGCCTCCGCAGATTTCGCGGTACTCGCAGACGCCACACTTGCCCTTAATGTTGCTTTTGTCTCTCAGCTTAAGATGAAGCTCAGAACGCTGCAACTCATCCCATGTTGCACGCAAACCCTTCGTCTTCACGTTTCCAACTCGGTAGCCCTCATGGAATCCGCATGAGCGATAGTCGCCGTTCTCCGTGACACTGATGTAATTTCCGCCTATGGTGCATTTGCCGAGGAAACGCTGTGTGAACCAGTCCCAGAAGTCAGCTGGGTTACGTTGCCGCACAATTCTGGCGTAGAATGGCGCGTAAACGTTTACGTGCACTTGACCAGCATATTTCACTTGAAGATCATAAATGTTGTTAAAAGCCCACTCATATTCTTCAGCGCTAGGCGCCAACTCAGGCATGTTCGGGTCAGCCCGGCCTACAGGCACCAAATTGTGAAAGACAACCATACGGGCTTTGTGCTCAGCCGCAAGCTTAACCACGTGCTCGGCGTCTTTGAGGTTATACTTAGTCATCGTTGTAACTATGCAGTCAAGGATGCCGTTTTCCGACAGGCGTTTCATAGCGTATAGCGCCTTATCGTAGCTGCCCTTACCTCGTATAATGTCGTTTGACTCTCTGGCGCCGTCGACGCTGACAGCTGTGTGCACCTCGTGGCGCACAAGGTTATTAAGCCGCTTTTCGTCAAATGCGAAGCCGCTGGTTATGAGGCTGACTTCGAACCCGATTTTTTTCGCGTAGGCTATAACATCGAATATGTCTTCTCGGATCAAGGGTTCGCCGCCGCTTATGCCGAACCAAGGAGAGCCGAAATCGTAAATTTCATCAACAATCTTGCAAGCAGTCTTGGTGTCTACTTCAGTGTCTTTAGCGTATTCAGGTGTGTAACTGCAATACATGCAGTTGCCCACACATCTTCTTGTACATCGCCATGTAACCATATACAAAGGCGCTTTTCGCGAAGCCATCAAGCTCACAAGCAGATGTAGATAAAACCTTTACGATATAAGAGTTACGATAAAAACCCCAATTTCACATCATAACCAAGAGAATCAAAATGGCGTAAAACTGCTTCAAAAATAGCCTCGTATGCTCTCAGTTTTGAAGGGACTTTTCAAAAAGTTCAGTATCAGCGGCTCTTTCTTTACATTGGCGCTTTCAATTTTTACTTTCAGAAAATCTTATAAGTCTTCCGAGATAGAGTGAGGTCAGTTTCCAATCGAGGAGAGTGTGCATAGAGAATGTCGAAAGTTAAGGAATACTCAGCGATGACTAAAGATAAACTCATGCTCTACACGTTTGTTGCGCTTGTAATAATCGCAGCCATAACCTCGGCTATGTGGTTCGGCGTAACCGCGAAGGATCCAATGACCCAAGCACCCATCGGCATGGATTATGGTGTAACGCTCATCGTGAGCTGCGCCATCGCTGTCGGTGTTGCAGTAGGCGTAGACGTACTTTTACACAAAGTAGCTGCTGATAGCCCACTTAACATATTGTCTGCAGCCGTTTTTGGCATGATTGTTGCTCTTTGCTACAGCTATGGCGAACCCTCAATGCGCGCAGTGGAAGTTCTGCCATTGCTTGCGCCTCAATCATTCATGTACGTGGCGCTCATAACACTCGTCGGTATGGTGCTGTTCAAAAAGCTTCAGGGACTGAAAGGGAGAAAATACGTGAACCCAGCAGCAGCTGCAAAGCTTCTGGTACTAGCCTTTGTAGGCATATTTACCGTTTTGATTCCATCTGACCATTTGAGCACGGGCATGCTTGGTGTGCCCTCGTTAGCTGGCCCAATTGGATATGATGTTATCAGCGGTAATGGGATGGCGCCTTTCGGCTTCTACATTTATGGTTGCTTTGGTAATCCAGGCTTAACAATTATGGGTGCAACGCAGTCGGATATAGTAAATACGCTACTCTTGCAGAAGTTCCACGGTTGGGCAGGAGGCGCCTGCAGCATCGCTGTAATACTTGTCGGAATTGCGCTGTTTGCCATTTGCCGCAGATACATTAAATGGAGAATAACTGTCGCGTACCTTGCGACCGCCGCCCTTGCAGCACTTGCATTTGCATTTGCCTTCGGCGATCCAGATCCACTCTTGAGAGTAATGTTCCACTTGTTCATTGGCAGCTCGATTTTCTTGGCGTTCTTCATGGCTACTGATCCAGCGACAACGCCGCTGACATACTTGGGTCAGATAATCTTCGGCGTCGGCTTAGCCATATTAACAGTGCTGATTCAAACATACATGGGCTTCTTTGGCGGTTCAATCTTGGCGCTAGTCGTAATGAACTTGACTTCGCCGTTCTTGGATAAAGTTGGACGGCTGAAGCCCACAGCGGAAAAGAAGGAGCCGAAGCTTCCTAAAGCCAAGCAATTCGCAGTTGTGAAAACAACAGACTGCCTAAGATGCGGAGCCTGCATGCGCGTATGCTGCCACAAACTGAGCCCAATCTTGATCAAGGAAGCATTCGACAAAAAAGATGTAAACAAGCTGGTTAAACTTCAAGCAGACCTCTGCGACGGATGTGGACACTGCACCTTTGTCTGCCCTGCACGGATAGACCTTAGAAACAGCGTGCTCAGAGCAAAAGCAATGTTACGTCAACAGTAAACCCCTTCAGCCGCCATAACTCTCTCTATTTTTTATTCACCTTAAAACCCGCTTTCCAAGTCGTAGGGCTTGTTGTTTATTAACAAATTTGCGATAGACGCAACAAAACTTTTTAGCATTAAGCTTATAAGCTCACCAACAAGTAAATAGTTCAAGGGATGGGAATTGGAGCCAGAAAAATTTAAACTAGCTGATCTGATTGACGGCATTGTCATACCGCTGATTCTTGTGGTTCTGATTTTTGTTCTGGCAGTTTACGTTAACCCCACAGGACAATATCATGTGCTCGGAGAAACAAACGTAATCGCAGTGATCCTAACACAAGGCTTTGCTCAAATGATCGTCCTCGGCGTCCCACTTATCTTAGGCTTACTGTGGAATAAGTGGGCTGGCGGCGCAGCAGGCTTCATCATGGGCGGCATGTACTACGTCGCAAGCGCAGGCCAATACAACGGGCTTTACTCAAGTATGGGCGTAACCGCCTACAACTTCTTCGGCGACATAAGCATGCTCTTCTACCTTGTCAACGCCGTCA
>JBNARN010000042.1:8600-10959 GCA_049718365.1 Candidatus Bathyarchaeales archaeon | reverse complement strand
GCTTATAGCCTTAAAGCCCTCTATGCGGTGAAGCCTGTTTATGACTTCGCGAACATTCCCGTCGGAAGTGAAGACTGTAACTGATTTCCTCCCTGAACTGACGCCGTAAACATTATTTTGGCTAAGCGCTTGGAAGATCTCTTTGAGGTTTTGCGTGTTGACGTCGCAAACCACGTTGATAGCCAACAAGCCTTCTTGACTGCTCAGCTCTGCCGAGTTAATAGCGAAGGAGCCAGTGATTTCCGTGCCGCCCTCAGCCAAGCTGCCAGAGGCAAAGTCCACTATCCTAAGCGCTTGGCCCGGCAACTTGTACTTTAGCGCTTCAGCCTTTACTATTTTCGCGCCTCCCTGAGCAAGATCAAACATCTCGTGAATATCCAGTTTGCTAAGCGGCTTAGCGTCGGGAACTATTTTTGGGTCTGCAGAGAGAACGCCGCTTGTCTCCTTAACAAGCACTACCTCGTCAGCGTTTAGGCAATGGGCAAGTAGCAGGGCGGTTGTGTCGCTTCCGCCGCGCCCAAGCGTGGTAACCCTTCCTTCAGCGTCTTTGCCGAGAAAACCGCAGACAACGGGCACAATTCGGCCCAGAAGCGGCGCCACAAATTTCTGTGTAAGCACTGCGGTTTTCTCAACGTCAGGTTCGGCATTGCGAAAGTTAGAATCAGTTATTATCGGCCACTTATCGCTTGCAGGATCAAAAACCTCTGCCTTGACGCCTACGGCTCTCAGGGCGCTGGCGAAGACACGAGCGCTTGTGCGTTCTCCCATGGATATGATTTCCGCATAATCAGCATCGCTAATTTCGTTCAGCTGCGAGATTGTGCCGATAAGGTTGTCGGTTGTTTTCCCCATCGCAGAAACTACGACCACCATTTCCTTGTAGGGGGCCTCAGCAACCATTTTAGCTGCGCGCTGAACCTTTTCGCCAGTTGCGAGGTCAGCACCGCCGAACTTGATGACTACACGCTTACTCAAAACTTCCACCTCGTTGGCTATTAAAGTCCGAGAACGTCCTCCATGCTGAAGATTCTGGGCTGCGTCTGCTTGCTTAACCACTCGGCCGCATACACGGCGCCTTGAGCGAACACACTCCGCGAGAAGGCAACATGCTCTATACGCAGCATTTCGTATGGACCTGCAATTATGAGGTCGTGAATCCCAGGCACGCCGCCTGCACGCAGCGCAGTTACCTCCAACTCGTCGGGTTGCCGTGGGCTGATGCCTTCTCTGCCGTACACAGTTCTTGTGTAGCCTCGGCCGCTTGGCGCGTCCTTCTTGCCTGTGTGATGTATCTCACTTATGCTGAAAGAGTATTCCTTTGGGAACACCTTTAGAGACTGGGCAAGCTTGAAGAGGATGTTTACGCCTACGCTAAAATTTGGCGAAAAAACGGCAGGAACCTTACCTGAAACCGCGTCGCGCAGCTGGCGGTTCTGCTCTTCAGTGAAGCCTGTTGTGCCCAGAACTATACGTTTGCCCAGCGCCGCCACAGCGGGTATGTTCTGCATTTCTGCCGCTGGCGTTGTAAAAGTCACGTAAACATCTGCCCCGCGCAAGGCTTCAGCGAGTTTATCTGAGCTTAAGATGCGCACGTCAGAGCTGCAGATGCCCAGCTCGCGTAACGTCTTACCGACGCATGGGTTTCCTTGGGCTTCAACGGCGCCGGTTATCTGGTGGCCTTTGGCGATGGCTTCTTGAATAACGGCGTTGCCCATTCTGCCGGCGGCGCCTGCGACGCATAGCTTAAGCATAGTATAATCCCTGCCAGAAACGTTCATTATACAAGCGCTCGCTCAAGTCCACGTCAAAGAAGTCTTCTATGGGCTGCAGAACTTCAGGATTGTGCTCGTAAACTTTGCGGGCACTTGCCAGAACCACTTCTAAACCGTTACGAGTCATTTTCCCCAGCGGCCGCCTGCATGGCCCGGAGGGCATGCCTAAAACATTCATCAGCGTCTTATACGCTAATGGATTCCGAGCGCGGCATGTTACAGGCCCATGGGGAGTCTGCTCCTGCGTTTTCACGGTGACTATGGCGAAAAGCGGCTGTAACGCCTGTGCAAGCTGATTCGCCTTAGCTAAGTCGCCGCCGAGTAGCGCATTTGCCATATCAGCTACCGCGCGTGGCGCGACATTGCTTGCAACGGAAATGACGCCGCTCGCGGCAATATCCGCCGCAGTCATCATGGCGTAGGTTTTGTCGTCGTCGCCGGAAAGTATGCTGAAGTCAGGGCCGCAGAATTTTCTGGTTAAACGCATGTTTTCCAAATCGCCCGTTGCTTCCTTCACGGCGCTGACGTTGGGGTATTCCTTATGAAGCACGGCGAGATCCTGCGGCAAAAGCTGCGTGCCAGTTCTT
>JBNARN010000042.1:1420-8590 GCA_049718365.1 Candidatus Bathyarchaeales archaeon | reverse complement strand
AGGAATCACGTATGGGATAATCTGGACTTCGGGGAAGCGCTTAGCGATGGGCTCCACATATTCTTTCCGTATTTCGAGCGAGCTGGGCCCATTATAATATGGGTCTACTAGGAGCACGCAGTTTACGCCCACGTGCTGCGCGTGTGCTGTGGCTTCGATTGCTTCTTGGGTGGAGTTGCTTCCAGTGCCGGCGATGGTCAAGCATTTTTCGCCTGCGTACTCGTGCACCCGCTCAATAACCTTGTTGTGTTCATTCCAGTCTAGGGTTGGGCTTTCGCCTGTGGTGCCTACGGCGAGGATGCCGCTGACGCCTTCTTTCACTTGAAATTCCACTAGGCTACTTAGCCCTTCGTAATCTACTTCGCCAATACGTGTCATGGGGGTGATAATTGCTGTATAGCAACCTTTGAATTTCATTTCGTTTTCCGCACCTTAAACGCTACAAATTGGCTGCTGGCTTATTTAAATTTTTCCGTTTTCCAGAATAATTTTACGATTTACGCAATTAACGGCACTTTTAGAAAAGCAAAAACCGATGAAAACCACGTTTCCCGCAAAAATCAGCAACAAACACAACAACTAATCAGCTATGCGACGAGTAATTCAACGTCCTCTATTTATTGCTTCACAAGTTTCGCAATAAAGAACCCATTACTTTCATGAAGATGCGGATAAAGCCTCTGACACTTGTCCAAGCCTCTGAGACCCGGCATGCCAAGTTTAGGTTCAATCTCCGCTAACGTGAAATCAGAATGCTGCTTCAAAAACCGCTCAATAATAAGCTCATTCTCCTCAACTGTAATGCTACAAGTCGAGTAGATTAAAGAGCCGCCAGACCTCACATTCCCCGCACAATTATCAATCATACGCCACTGAATATCAGCCATCTTATCAATTGACTTCGGAGTAAGCCTCCATTTAGCTGAAGGCTGCTTCGCAAAAACACCCGTACTCGTACACGGCGGATCCAGAACTACAACATCAGCATTCGAGGAAACAGGCAACCCCGTGCAAACATCAGCAACAATCGGCTCAGCTATTTCCACTCCCATCGTTGCAACTTCTCTTTTCCAAGTTTGCATGCGCCGAATAGAATAATCCACTGAAAAGATGCTGCCCCGATTCTGCATAAGCTGCGCAAGGTAGGTGGTTTTAGCGCCGGGAGCAGCGCAAACATCCAAAACCGTCATATCAGGCTGCGGCGCAGCGGCTTCAGCGGCGTAACAGCTTGCTTTGTCTTGAATGTAGAACAAGCCTTATTTGAAGCTTTCTGTTTCCCGCAAGGGCTGCTTCGCGCTTATGACTTTGTAGGCATACTTCAGCGGCTCAATCTTTTCCACTCCAACGCCTTCCGCAGCAAGGGACTCCAAAATCTTCTGCTCAGACGCCCTAAGAGTATTTATTCGGATGCAAGTAGGTGGAGGCTTCAAGTTTCCCTCTAGAAACGCTGTGGCTTCACTTCGCCCAAAAAGGTTAAAGCAATACTCCACGAACCAAGTGGGATGAAAAGTTTGAAGCCCGATACGCTCCATTTCGCCGGCGGCGCTGATGACAGGGGCTATCTCACGAGTAAGCAGAAAACCCAG
This sequence comes from Candidatus Bathyarchaeales archaeon, assembly GCA_049718365.1. GTDB lineage: Archaea > Thermoproteota > Bathyarchaeia > Bathyarchaeales > Bathycorpusculaceae > JAOAIV01. The sequence goes on along the minus strand of JBNARN010000042.1, from coordinate 7,004 downwards.
AAACGGCTCCACGCAACGCAGAGTTTTCCAGCCTAGAATTGCACGCCCAAGCCGCGCGATGCTTTCTGCTTCTTCCAAGTCCAACTTGGCCCAATTTTTAGCTACACGCGTTTGATAAACGTAAAGCCGCAGAAAAGCTTGAACACCCATAGAGTACTCGCTGATTTCCCTAGGCTTCAAAACACTATTGACAAATTTGTCTATCAGGTTTTTCCGCCGGACAGTCTCAATAACCAGCCCGTAAGCGTAGCGGACAGCATTAGGGTCGCTTACGCCTAACTGCTTAACCGTTCTAGCCAAAGCCAAATGCTCACTCAGCTTCTGCAACTCCATCCAGCTCAATGCCTCTATGGCAACTGTCCACGCATCTTTCAGCAACTTCGTCACACAGCTTAAAGCATGCGACATTTCAAATAAAAATACCGCATATAAAAATAACACTGGCCGCGCTTGCCATCATATTTGGCGGCTATTAGAAATTCATTGCAGAAACCAGTAGAGGGTCTATCAAGCGGCGTCTTCATTGAAATTTCTGGTCATCTTGAAGTAGGCGTTCAGCTTTTCTCGATATCTTTTTTACAGTAAGGTGCCATGCTCTATGGTGAGGATACACGTTGGCAAGGTTAAAGGGATTCCAAAAATTAGCGTCTGCAGATGAGGCTTTGCAAAAGTGGCTGGAGACTTTGCAAATCCGCCGCCCAAGCAGGGTGACCGTGCCTCTTGGTGAAGCGCTTAACCGTGTTTCCGCGGTGGACATAACCGCGCAAGATGACTTGCCAAGATTTGACAGGTCAGCTGTTGACGGTTACGCGCTTAAGGCTGAAGACACCATAGGCGCCTCGCAGTTCAAACCTGTAATATTGAGCTTAACTGATTCGGACGCGATAGCTCAGAAGCAGGCACGACAAGTCTGGACGGGGAATCCGCTGCCAAAGGGCGCAGACGCCGTTGTAATGTTGGAAAACACTCAGTTGCGCGATGGAAAGCTGGAGGTCTGGGTTCAGCTGGCAAAATGGGGAAACGTGTCGAAAAAAGGCGAGGATGTCAAAAAAGGCGAAGTAATCATTACAGCTGGCACAAGGCTGTCGCCTTATCATTTGGCGTTGCTTGCCGCGTTAGGCAACAGTGAAATCGAAGTCGCGGAGAAACCGCGAATTGGCATTTTAGCCACGGGAAATGAGCTTGTGGAAGCGGGCGCTACGCCGTCTGAAAACCAGATTTTTGACTCCAACCGCATAATGCTTTCAGCTCTGTGTCGTGAACTCGGCGCGGAGCCAGTGGATTTTGGCATAGCCAAAGATGACTTGGCAGAGATAACTGAAAAACTAACGGCGGCGTTGCAAAAATGCGATGCAGTAATCACTTCTGGCGGAACAAGCGTTGGCGGCTTCGACTTGGTTCCAGAAGCAGTCAACAAATTGGGCAAGCCAGGCGTAATCGTGCATGGCATAGCCATTAGGCCGGCAATGCCGACCGCTCTTGCAGCGGTTGAAGGGAAACCTGTTTTGATTCTTTCAGGCAACCCTGTTGCGGCGGCCATTGGTTTTGAAGTGTTTGGAAGGCCTTTAATCTGCAAGTTGCTTGGAATGCCTCAGACTGAGCAGCGTCCAGTGGTTAGTGCGGTTATGACTAGGAAAGTGGCAGCGGCGCTTGGAAGGAAAACTTTTGTGCGTGTTCATGTAGCTATGCGGAATGGCGTTTTTCTTGCTGAGCCCATTAGCGCACGTGGCTCAGGCACGATTTCCACGATGACGCGGAGCAATGGTTTCGTCATTGTTCCAGAAGACAGAGAAGGCGTGGCGGAAGGCGAGAACGTAACGGTGCATCTTTTCGGAAGTGTGGAGGAAGAGCGCTGAGATGTTTAGGCGGTTAATGACGTTTGATGAGGCGAAAAGGGTTATTGATGAGCGGTTGAGGCTTAAGGCGTTAGGCGGAGAAGAAATCGCTCTTTTGGAAGCTTACAACCGTGTTCTCGCGGAAGATGTTGTTGCTTCTTTGGATATTCCACCTTTCAGCAGGTCAACGGTTGACGGTTACGCCGTAAAAGCCGCTGACACTTTCGGCGCAGAGGAAAATCAGCCAGTGCAACTGCGAATCTGCGGCTCAGTTAGCGTGGGCGAACAGCCAAAAATCACGGTTAACCAAGGCGAAGCCGCGGAAATAGTTACAGGCGCTCCTATTCCCGAGGGTGCAGACGCCGTTGTAATGGTTGAAGACACCGATAGAGACGGCGGCCTCCTGCGCGTTTATCGAGCTGTAACCCGCGATGAGAATGTCATGAAGAAAGGCTCTGACATAAAAAAGGGCGAGGTAGTGCTTAAAGCTGGCCAAGTTTTAGGTGCTTCCGAAGTAGGCGTCTTAGCGGCTTTAGGCTTAACCAAAGCCAAAGTTTTCAAAGTTCCCGTGGTTGCAGTTCTCTCAACAGGCGCGGAGGTAACGGAGCCAGGCAAGGTGTTGCTTGCCGGAAAAATCTATGACATAAACGCTTACAGTTTGAGCACTGCGGTTCGGGAAAGCGGCGGCGTGCCTGTCTACTTAGGTGTGGTTCCAGACGATAAAACAGCGTTGCGAGCAGCGCTGCAGCGGGCGTTGGCTTCTGCGGATATGGTGGTAACTTCTGGCGGAGTTTCTGTCGGCCCGAAAGATTTGACCCCACAAACAATAGCTGAGCTAGGCGAGCCAGGCTTGCTTGTCTGTGGCATAGCAGTTAAGCCTGGGAAACCAACGACAGTAGCTCTTGTTGGGGAGAAGCCGATTTTTGCGCTTCCGGGGCATCCTGCTTCTGCGCTTTTGATGTTCCATTTGCTTGTGCGTCCCGTTATCCAGCGTATGGCAGGCAGAACGGTGCTTGAGGGCAAGGAGGTTAAAGCGCTTGCGGGTACAAGGATGTTTTCGGCTAGGGGTAGGCGAACTTTTGTCATGGTTAAATTGAAGCGTGATGAACTTAAACGGCTTGTCGCCGTGCCCGTGGAAACAGGTGCTTCAGGAGCCATAACAACGCTTGCGAAAGCTGAGGGGTTCGTGGAGATTCCAGAAAATCAGCAGTTTGTTGATGCGGGTGAAGAAGTTACGGTCACGCTTCTAAAAGGCGCTTTATGAGTTAGTTAGGTTTCCTGCGGTTTTCTTTTTAGTATGATTTGGGCGGTGAACAGCCATGTCAAAATGGCGTATGCGAGCATGCTTATGCTTACAAGCCAATTGCTGAATGCAATCACGTATAGCGTGTAAAGGGAAAGCGTGGTGGCAACGGCGAATAAGGCTGTAACGAGCCATAACGCCCAGAACTTATTTTTGAAGATGCCATAGGCAGTGATGAGGTTGAGTATTCCAGTTAAGCCTATGTGCGGCGGGAAATTGGCGAAGGGTAAAAGCACAAGGAATATTATGCCCACTGCGCCGTAGAAAGCAACTGGTGCTAATTCACGTGCATCGGCAGTTTTAAGTTTAGATGCGAAAGCCATTCGTAAACGCCTTTAACCATAGCAAGTAAAGGCTGAATTTAATAAATTTAATGTTCCCCTTTTTTCAGGTTAGAAACCCATATATACGGAATTAGCTGGCTTATGGCAGCGGCGCCGTCATCTACGGCTTCTGCGCGGTCACCACGCTTTTAGGCGTAGCCTTATACTTGTATAAGATTCGGAAGGGCTTGGCTATTTTGGGTTAAACGCTCCGAAAACTGCAGGCAGCAACGTTTTTCTATGATGGTGGGCGAAAAAGTTTAGAGTAACCCTTGTAGTAAGCAGTTTAAAAGGATTGAGCAAGATGAGTAATTGGGAACTGTTCGTTTCGCAATCAAATGTCTTCAGCGGTTTTCAGAAGCCCTTTGAAAAGGCGAAGTATGCGGTTTTCGGTGTTCCATTTGATGTTACAAGCACTTACCGTACTGGCGCGCGTTTTGGTCCCACCGCCATTCGCCAAGCGTCTTTGAATATTGAAACCTACAGTTTCCGCACTGGAGTGGACGTGGAGGATTTGCCGTTGCATGATTTAGGCGATTTGCATGTTTCCACGAGCCCAGAGAAGACTGTGGACATGTTGCGGCTTGTGGTTGAGGATATTTTGGATGCTGGGAAGATGCCGATAGCAATTGGAGGCGAGCACACAATAACCTTGGGCGTCATGAAGGGCTTCGGCGCCAGAGCCAAGGAAACTGCCGTGGTAAGCTTTGATGCCCATCTGGATTTGCGCCAAGAGTTTATGGGTTTAACACTTTCGCACACAACTTTCATGCAGCTGATAAATGAGGAAGTGAAGCCGGCGAAAATTGCTGAGGTGGGCACAAGAGCCGTGTGCCGAGATGAGCTAGCTTATGCTAAAAAAGCAGGGATACCCTTTTTCACGGCACAACAAATGCGGAAAGAGGGCACAGCGCAAATCATAAAGCAGCTTAAAGAGTTGCTTGCACCGTATAAGCATGTTTACTTGACGGTTGACATGGATGTTCTTGATCCTGCCTTTGCGCCTGCCGTGCAAAATCCAGAACCAGAAGGCATCGAAACCCAAACTCTGCTCGACATATTAGGCGTGCTGTGCGATAAGCGAGTTGTTGGATTTGATGTGGTAGAGGTTGCGCCTGTCTACGATCAAGGGATTTCAGCAGTCGCCGCGGCTAAAGTGATCTTCGAGATGCTTTGTCACCTTGAGAAGACGCGCAGAGAATAACTTTCACGAATGGTGCAGTCTTTAGCATGCTCGGCTGGTTTTCAACAGGGCTTTTTTACTGCGAAAAGCGCCAGTACCGATTAAACCTTCCATAGGTTTCAATAAAAAATCCCTATTCGGCGGCTATTTAGAAGGTCATTCCAGAAAACCGTAGAGGGTATAGAAAAAGCAGGTGACCGCATCGTTATAGTTTGTTGTGGAAGCATGTGTCTTTCCCAGTGTGGCACACGTTGCCTTTTTGCTCCACAACATAGAGCAACGCGTCATAATCGCAGTCTACGAGAATAGCTTTGACTTTCTGCGTGTGCCCTGAGGTTTCGCCTTTCATCCACAGCTGGTTCCGTGAACGGCTCCAGTAGTGCGCGTAGCCCGTGCTCAGCGTTTTCTCAAGCGCTTCCCTGTTTGCGTACGCCAGCATAAGCACCGCTTTTGATGTGGCGTCTTGCACCACCACTGGGATGAGACCGCCGCCTTTTTCGAAGTCCAGCTTCTTAAGCAAGTCTTCATTTGTCATGGTCTAACATTCACCCCCTGCTTTCTCAGAAACTCCTTTATCAATGGAACTGGATATTTGTTGTAGTGGAATACTGAAGCAGCCAGCGCCGCATCAGCCTTCCCATCCGTGAAAACTTGGATGAAGTGTTCGGGTTTTCCTGCGCCGCCGCTTGCGATAACGGGAACATTAACTCGCTCAGAAATGGTGCGCGTCAACTCTATGTCGTAGCCGTCTTCTGTGCCGTCCTTGTCCATTGATGTTACGAGAAACTCTCCGGCGCCAAGCCGCTCAGCCTGCAAAGCCCACTCGACGGCGTCTATGCCTGTGGGTTTTCTTCCGCCGTAAGTGTAAACTTCGAACCAGACGGGCCCCTCGCTTGTCTCCACGGTTATTTTATCCGCGCTTTGCTCGCGTCTCCGTTTC
>JBNARN010000042.1:0-1410 GCA_049718365.1 Candidatus Bathyarchaeales archaeon | reverse complement strand
TTTCGCGTCGATGGCAACTACAACGCACTGCTGTCCAAACACTTCGGCAAGCTCTTTTATCAACTGCGGGTTTTCCACAGCTGCGGTGTTCACGGAAACCTTGTCTGCGCCGCTGCAAAGAATCAGCCGAGCGTCGGCAACACTGCGAATTCCGCCGCCAACAGTAAACGGAATGTTTATCGCTTTCGCCACGCCCTCCACGACGCCCCGCAAGATGTCCCGTTTCTCAGCGGAAGCAGTAATATCAAGGAAAACTAGCTCGTCAGCGCCTTCGTCTGAGTAGCGCTTCGCCAGCTCGACAGGGTCTCCTGCCCGCTTCAAGTTTACAAAATTGATTCCCTTAACCACTTTTCCATGGTCAACATCCAAGCAGGGAATAATCCGCTTCGCCAACGCCATAACTTAAGCTTCTCCTATACTCTTTAACGCCTCTTTCAAGGTGAATCTACCCTCATATAGGGCTTTACCAATAACAACGCCTGCCACGCCTATCCGTTTTAGCGCTATCAAATCGTTTAAGCCTCCAATTCCTCCAGCCGCGATTACCTCCACATTCGGATGCTTGCAGGCTTCTCTGAGCGTTTCAAGGTCTGGACCTGAAAGGGTGCCGTCCTTGGTTATGGACGTTATGAGGAACGTGCGAACGCCGAGCGTGGTAAACTTTTCCAATGCCGCTTTCATGTGCATGGAGGTTTCGGTTCTCCAGCCCTCAACCATTATTTTTCCGCCTTTATTATCCAACGCCACAATAACGGCTTCTGCGCCAAATTCACGCTGAATCTGCGTTATCGCCGCTGGGTCACTAAACGCTAAAGCGCCGAGGATAACTTGGCTTATGCCCAGCCGCAGCAGCCGTCTCGCAGCGTCAACGGTGCGGATTCCGCCGCCAACCTGAATGGGCAAATCCACGTTTTTTACGATTTCCGCGATAACAGCCAAATTGTCGCCAGTGCCGAAAGCCGCGTCCAAATCTATAATGTGTAGTTTCCCCGCGCCATCCGCCTGCCACTTTCTCGCAGTTTCCACAGGCCCACCGAACTGGTCGTACATTTTCGCCGTCTTGGGGTCGCCCCGTGTAAGCCTAACGATTTTGCCGTTCATCAAGTCGATGGCTGGAATCAGCTGCAATTTGCGTGTCACCTTTTCACGATCTTAGCGAAGTTTTCGAGGATTTGTAAGCCGACGCCGCCTGATTTTTCCGGGTGAAACTGGGTGCCATACACGTTTCCGCTGGCAACCGCGGAAGTAAACGTTAAGCCGTATTCTGTTTCAGCAGCGATAATCTGCTTATCATCGGGCACGGGATAAAGCGAGTGCACAAAATACACGTAGGCGCCTTCAGCAACTCCCTCGAAAAGCTCGTTAGGTTTGACTATGCGGAGCGTGTTCCAGCCCATGTGCGGCACCTTC
>JBNARN010000041.1:0-11007 GCA_049718365.1 Candidatus Bathyarchaeales archaeon | reverse complement strand
TGCAAATATAACTGCCGCGAAAATTGTGGCTGAAAGTGTCCGAAGCGCCTTAGGTCCTAAGGGCATGGACAAAATGTTAGTTGACAGCTTTGGCGATGTAACAATCACAAGCGATGGACGCACTATTTTAGATGAAATGGACATCCAGCATCCTGCAGCCAAGATGCTGGTGGAGGTCGCGAAAACGCAGGATAACGAGGCAGGCGATGGAACAACATCTGCCGTCATAATAGCAGGCGAACTTTTAAGCAAGGCAGAGGAACTGATAGACAAAAACGTGCATCCAACCATAATAATCGATGGGTACAAGAAAGCCGCGGAGAAAGCGTTGGAAACACTGGAGAAAATCGCCATACCCGTAGATTTAAGCAAGCAGGAGCATCTGAAAAAAGCCGCTGTGACTTCTATGGCAAGCAAGATTGTGGCTGAGCACAAGGAGTACTTGGCTGACATAGCGGTTAAAGCGATGCTGGAAGTTGCAGAGAAAGAAGGCGCCAGCTACAAAGTTGACGTGGAAGATGTCAAGGTTGAAAAGAAAACAGGCGAATCCCTCAGAGATACAAGCCTGATAAAAGGCATAGTCTTGGACAAAGAAATAGCGCATTCAGGAATGCCCAAGCGCGTGGAAAAAGCCAAAATCGCCCTGCTTGACGCTTCTCTGGAAATTGAAAAAACCGAGTTTGATTCTAAAATCAACATTGAAAGCCCGGATCAGATTGAAGCTTTCCTCAAACAAGAGGAAGCCATGCTAAAAGACATGGTTGCCAAAATAACTGCTGCAGGCGCCAACGTGGTTATATGCCAGAAAGGCATCGACGACATGGTTCAGCATTTCCTTGCTAGAAAGGGCATAGCGGCGGTTCGGAGAGCGAAAAAGTCGGACATGGAGAAACTGGCAAAAGCCACAGGCGGCAAGATAGTAACTAAACTGGATGACATAACATCAGCTGACCTCGGCTACGCCGACTTGGTTGAGGAACGAAAAATTGGAAACGACAAAATGACCTTTATTGAAGGCTGCAAGCATCCGCGGGCAGTTACGATTTTGATAAGAGGCGGAACCGAACGCATAATAGCAGAAGCAGAACGCTCAATTCACGACGCACTCTGCGTAATCAGAGACATACTTGAAGAGCCAAAAATCGTCGCAGGAGGCAGTGCACCAGAACTTGAAATAGCACGGGCGCTGAAAGCTTATGCGGAAACTTTGCCTGGAAGAGAACAGTTGGCAGTCAGGATCTTCGCAGATGCCTTAGAGTCCATTGCAGTTACGCTGGCTGAGAACGCTGGTTTAGAGCCAATTGACATACTTTCAGAGCTACGGGCGCGCCATGACAAAGGAGAAACATGGGCTGGCGTAGAAGTCATATCTGGGAAAGTTCAGGACATGACAAAGGCTGGCGTGTTCGAGCCGATTACGGTGAAGAAACAGATAATTAAGTCAGCAACCGAAGCTGCTTCAATGATTCTCAAAATCGACGACATAATTGCTGCGGGCAAAATGAAGGCGCCGCCAACACCGCCAGGTGGAGCTGCTGGTGAACCCTACCCAGGCGCTGGAGAGTATTAGAATACGTCTGAACAAAAGAAAATATTAGTAGGTCCGCCGAAACTCACGCGTTTCGAGAAGGCTAGAATAGTGGGCGCCAGAGCCCTTCAGATTTCTATGGGCGCGCCAATACTCATAGAAGTAAACGAAGAATATTCCAACCCGATTGAGATAGCATTGAAAGAGCTTGAAGTAGGCATACTTCCAATAACTATCAGGCGAACTTTGCCTGACGGAACCTTCCAAGATATCCCGTTGAAGTGGCTACTCAGCTAAACTGCTTTTTCCTTGATTTTCTTTGCTTCTTCCAGCGTAGCCCTTATTCTACTCCAATGAGCGCCTTGCCAATAAACGCTGCCGCACTCAAGGCACTCCCAGAATTCATCATAATAGGCAAAGGTGTTCTTTTCAACTTTGCCTACAAGCGCTTCTTTAGGTGCAGGCTGAATTTTGGCGTTGCACTTTGGACAGCGAGAGCGTGCCATATCTATCCTAAGGGGAATATCAAAGCGCTTCGAAAGCTCGGATAGCCTATACGATTCTGTTTGCCCTTCCACGTAAAAAGCTTCAACGCCTTTGCTGATGGCGCGCTGATAAAGCTCCATGTCCCTTGTAAGCAGAACGCGCCGCTCTTCTTTAGCCAGAGTAATCAGCTCGTCATCCTCAAATTGGTTGGAGTATTTCACGTCTTGCCCTAACATGCGAAGCCACCGTGTCAGTTTCCCAAGCATGCCATCAGCAATAAATTTCACGTGCGGTCTCTCCGAATGACTCGGCCGCTTCCAGGCTTAGCTACAATCTCTTGCTCATCCATAACTAATAGCCCGTTAACGAAGGTTTTCACTGGCTTGCCCTGCACTTCCCAGCCGTCAAAAGGCGAGTATTTCGCCTTGGAGTGGAATTTTGAGGCATCAATCTTGAATTTCTGCTTAAAATCTACAACTGTCAAATCTGCTTTTTTTCCTGATTCTATACGTCCGCGGTCGTTTAAGCGGAAGATTTCTGCGGGTTTTTCTGCAAATAATCGAATAAAGTGTGCCAGCGAAATCCTGTTCTTCTTAACCATGGTCAACATAAGCGGGAGAGTTGTTTCAAGCCCCGGCAAGCCAACCTTAACGTCCCAGACGCTACTAGCAGACTTTTCCTCTAAAGTATGAGGCGCATGGTCGGATCCTAAAGTGTCAACCCAGCCTTCAGCGATGCCCTGCCAAAGCGCTTCTATGTGGCTTCTGCTGCGAAGCGGCGGCACCATTATCAGCATTAGACCGTAGCGTTCAACATCAGAGTTAGACAACAAAAGATGCTGGGGTGTGACTTCGCAAGTTACGTTTTTGCCGGCTTTTTTTGCCTCGACAACAGCGTTTACGCCCTCTTTAGTTGACATGTGACAGAAATGCAGATGCACATTGCCTTTCGCAGTAAGGCCAAGCAAGCGCTCGACTGCTTTGAGTTCAACTTGCTCTGAATGTGCTCTGAGAAAGGCCTCTGCGTCGTGGCGGTTGGCTCGCTTTAGTTTTTCTTCGTTTGCTCTTAATAGTGCTTTGTCTTCAGCGTGAACCGCAATTGGAACGCCTAACTCGCCAACTTTTCTAAACGCCTCCCGCAAAGCCTCGTCGTCATCAATGTTTAACCCGCCGATTTGACAAGCCATAAAAAGCTTAAAGGCTACTGCACCTTCCGCGACGATCGCTTTGACCTCGCTCAAGTCGGCTGGAAATTCAGAATAAAATCCAACATTAACGAGTATCTTTTTTTCCGCTATCTGCATCCTATTCTTCAGCGCTTCAGTGCTCATGGTTACGGGAGCGTTGTTAGGCATATCCAAAACTGTTGTTATTCCGCCAGCAGCTGCGGCAGCGGTTCCCGTGTAAAAGTCTTCTTTGTATGCTTTGCCTTCATCGCGAAGGTGCACGTGCGCGTCGATTAGGCCTGGCAGAATGAGAAGGTTTCCAAGGTTAAGTTTCTCGTCGGCTTTCGGCATCTGTGTTTCTTTGCCTATTTTGAATATTTTGCCGTCCTCTATGGCTATGCTGCAGTCAACTATTTCCTTGTTCAAGTAAACCTTAGCGTTTATCAGCACAGAATCCACAATCAATTTAAACGCGCCCTTTATCCAGCGAATAACAAACAAGAAAAGGGTAATTAAAAGTTTGTTTGAACAAAAAGAAAGCGCTAACGGGTTTCCTTTATTCTTTAGGTTTCTAATTCTATGCGGCAATCCTCGCACAGGTTATGGCCATCAACATTCTTCAGGTTATCTGAGAACACGCCGCAGCGGTCGCAGTATCCAGAGAGAGGAGCTTCCTCGACTTCTGCTGACTCTTCCATATCCGTAGCTCTTTCAATCCGTGTTCTCTCCTGGATTATCTCTATTAGTTCAGGCATCACTCCGAGAATATCTTTGCTTGAAACTACTCCAACAAGGTTACCTTTGTATATTACGCCAAGCCGTCTGATGTTTAGACGGTTCATTTTTTTTGCGGCTTCATTTATTGTCGCATCTGGCTCTATAGTAACCAAAGGCGAAGTCATAATTTCCTTTGCCTTTACCGCGTCAGGCTTGAGGTTTTTGGATAAAACCCTAATCACCAGGTCTCTTTCAGTTATTATACCCAAAGGTTTGCCATCCTTGCTCGTTACTATGACGCAGCCTAGCTCGTTTTCTTCCATGAGTCGGGCAACTTTATTTGACGCTGCATCTTCATTCACTGTTACTACTGGGCTACTCATGACATCTTTGACAAGCATTTTTGTTCTTAATCCTATTTCTGACATAGCTAAGCGCCCTCTAACAGTTCCGTTTACGCTTTGAGATTCACAAGTCAAAAGTAGTAATCATCACATTTAAGAGTTGCTTAAATTGAAACGCATTTGGTTAGCGTTTTCTGCCGTTGAGCACCAAGTAACCACAGATGATTACTGTTTGCATTTATGCCTTAGAGCCCATGCGCAACGAATCTCAGATTGCTTGGAAAGAAAAAGACAAAAAGTCAACTGCTATAGCGAAAATCTCATCAATTGGCAAGCTTTTTTATAAGTATCAACAGCAATATCTTGGGCGCGATTGGCATGTTAAAGACTAACTCGGATCGGCTTGTGAAGATCTCGGTTATGGGAGAAGTCGCAAGCCCCGTCGTCGGCAGATCAGTCTACAACATCTCCGCTACAGGCAAGCCATTGATTCTGCCTGGAGTTGGCGGGATAACCTATAACCTGCGAGTAGGAGACCCAGCGTGCGGGTGGGAGGCTGACCACGTAGAGCCAGGCGTCAGCGTGGAAAATAAGGAAAATGACCCTCGTTACGGGCAAGGTGCTAATGCAGCGTTCAACGTGCTTTCTTGCGTGGGTAACGAAGCAATAGTCGTAAGCGGCGACGCAAAAGGCGCTAAGGGTGTTGTCACGGGCAAGCATGGAGGAATAGAGCATGTTCTCGTGGATTTTCCACCTGAAATTTTGGAGAAGCTTGTGCTTGGCGACAAGATACTTGTCAAAGCCTTCGGCGTCGGCTTGAAACTTGCAGATTTTCCCGACATAAAAGTGATGAATATGGATCCGCTTTTTCTGGAGGCACTTGACCCGAAACCGCAAGGGGAGAAACTGGAGGTTCCTGTAACGCATATTGTTCCCGCTGCTATAATGGGTTCGGGTCTAGGCGCAAACCACGTGTGCTCGGGAGATTATGATATACAATTGTTTGATGAGAAAGTTATAGAGCAGTATGGGCTTGAAGATTTACGGCTTGGCGATTTAGTAGCCATAATAGATGCGGATCATTCCTTTGGCCGAATTTACCGTCAAGGCGCCATCTCCGTTGGCATTGTAATACACACGAATTGTGTCACAGCCGGTCATGGGCCAGGTGTCACGAGCTTAATGACTTCGCCCACGGGGAAAATCATCCCTAAAATTGACGCGAAAGCAAACATCGCTTATCTCTTAAAGTTACGCTTAGACATATACTAAATTTATTGGCACAAAACCATTTCCAATTTACGCTTTCGCAAAGGGGTAGTTGAAGCGCAATTTCAAGGAACTGACTGCCTCAATTCAAGCATTTTTTTAAAAAAATTAAGCACGCCGCTTATAATAACTAATGTGTAATTGTGTTGTAATTTTTCATTGACTTTTCTGTGGTGTTTCTTGTTTGCCATGAACTTTGCTAATTGCAATAACATGTTACTGCTCAATACTGGGATTGGCGAAAGCGCATTTACTATAGTTGTTGCTGGTGCTTAACGATTGGCATATAGGCGCAGACCTCTTATGCCATACCGCTTAGTTCGATAAACAAAAAAGAGAGGGAGGTTGTTTTCTTGTTTGGTTGTTTAGCGTTTGCGGAGCAGCAGTATGCCAACTATTACGATTGCGATGATTATGGCGATGGTTGAGATGGCGAAGTAGGTTTCGACTGGTGCTTGTGGCTGCGGTGTTGGTTCAGGCGGGGGTGGTGGTGCCTCTTCAACGACAAAGGCTGTTTCTGCATGTGAGCCGTAGTATGCTTTGGTGCCGTCAAAGCGTGCGATAACGGTGTATTTGCCTGGTACTGGCGGTTCGAAGGTTGCGCTGTAGAAGCCGCTGCCATCCGTGGTGGTTCGGGCTACTTCGTAGTAGTTGTTGTTGGGATCAAGCACCTCGATGATGACTTCTACGCCTTTAACGTTTGCGGGGCATGGGAACTGCTTGTACACGTAGAGCATCCAGTCGCTCATGGATTCGTCTGCCACGGCGGGCACGCCGTTCGGGAACCGCATAGCCAAGGCGGATTTCTTCGTTCCAGGCGAAATATCCATGACAGTGCCTTCTACGAGAACCTTGCTGCCGTGCACAGAAGACTTCGGAGAGGCAGTTACTGTTGTGGCACTTGGGCCTTTTCCTAATGCTACGATGCGGTTATCGTATGAGCTGAACCCGACGATTATGCCATCTCCAATGATTGGTTGTCCTCCCCAGCGTGTTCCAAGTCGTAGACCATTGATGCGCCAAATTTCTTTTCCAGTTTCTGCGTCGATGCAGGCTGTTGGTGCGCCTCTAGGCAGAGGTGTGTTAGCAGAGTGTTCCATGTGGAAGAGGTAGATTTTTCCGTCGGTAATGAAACCTATTGGTGTAGGCCAGTTTCCGCTAAATAGCTGTTCTGTGTAGGGGTCTGTGAGGTCGTAGCTCCATAGGTGTGCGCCAGTTTTTATGTCGTAGGCGTTGACTGTTCCATGCATGCCCGCGGTGTATAGTTTGCCATATGCGATGACGGCTTGTCCCCATGGCGCCATGTAAATGTTTGTGTATGCGCTCAGCCATCCTTCTGGTGGTTTAGTTGGACCCCAAAGCTGTTTACCCGTTGACGTGCTGAAGCCAAAGTGAGCGAAGAGTTCTTTTGCAGTTACGATGAAAACGCCATCCTTGAAACCGCTCGGGCCGCTACCTTGTAAGCTTCCTGGGATGTCAACGTGTATGTCGGCTACGGGTAATGTCCAGCTTTCGTTGAAGAGTAATCGTCCTGCTTCACCTTTCTTAGTGCTTATGCCCCAGAAGACTGGAGTAGGCTGCGGCGCTCCTCCAGCCCAGTTAGTGTTTGAACCAATGATACGGTCGTCAAGAACTAATTTTACTGCGCCAGGTAGACCTCTAGGTATAGTTACGTTCCATTGTATGCCCATTGAAGCGTTGAAGACGATTCCATGTGGCCGCCAGCGTGCTGAGTTGCCCTCTGCCATCGCGGCTTGGGCTGGATCAGCCAAGTAGTATTGCATGTAGGTGTTCCACACGGTGTGTGTTGAGTTCCACAGTGTCATCCAACCTGCTGATAGGTTCACAGTGTATATGAGTATCTCTCCCATTGGCCCTATTATTCTAGTGCCTGAAGCTGTGGGAACGTTTCTGATGGTATATTCCCAGCGCCCAGTGAATGGATCATAAGCTTTGTAATCTGCGCCAACAGTTGTCCATAGATACGAGAAGGCACCGTACATGTTCATTGTTCGCCAATACATTATTTGACCGCAGGATAGCCGTTCATTGTCGCCCAAGACTTTTTCCCATAAGAGTTCTCCTGTATGAATATCTACCGCGGCCACAGTTTGCACCGGAAGAGTGCTGCCGAAAGCTGCCATCGCATAGTAGGGATTGTGCCTGTTAAAGAAGAGTATGCCGTTCATGATAACAGGGTTCATCCATTTGCCTTCGTATGCATCGCCATGTTCGTAGCTTATTTGATCCATTTCAGGGGCACCATAGATATTGCCAACAAGACCGCCTTCAGCGTATTCCATTTGCCAAAGTATGTGTGCAGTTTCTGGTCCTTGGTTGTAGGGTTCAACTCTCATGTAGCTTATTACGTTTAGCCAGTTACCAGCTATTGGCGCCCATTCTCTGAACTGTGCGTCTATCGGGCGGGTCCAGTACTCGCTTGGTAGCGGAAAACCAGGATAGTATTGTCGGGGTTCCTGTTGTACTATAAGTGCGTATTTCTCGCTTTTGCTTGCTTTCATTATTGTGCCCGCGGGGACACCTGCAGCAGTGACCTCAATTTTCTGTTCTGGAAAGTTTGTTTGCAGATAGTATGTGCCGACTTGAGTGGGCGTATAAGTAATGCCTGTAATTCCTGTTGTATCTGTTGTGACTGGCCCAAGGATTTCAGTGCTGCCGTCTGGTCGAGTAACTGTTACTGTCACATTATACCATCCGGGTTGAGGCCATGCTGTCTGTCGGGTAAGTCCCGTGGTAATGAGAACCTGCTGACCTACGCCTACTGGATTAGGCATTGCTCCAATTACAGCAAAAGTATTCATTGACGCTTGCGCGGAGATTGAAGGTACGGCGATTAATGCGATAGACATAGCCAACATCAGAACTAAAGCGATTATAGTAGTTGACTTGTTCTTTTGCATTCTCCTTTTCTCCTTAATTTTTACGCGGTATCACGTCTACTCTGCGAGTGTTTTAAAGGTATGTCGTAAGTCTCTACGACTGACAAAACAAAATGAATTTAAGAATCTGAATCCTAGATTTTATTATCTGCGAGAAAGGTAAAATGCTAATTCGCGACGAGTATCTTACAATTTTAGCGGAGTTAGGGCTTACTTATACTCAAGCAAGAATCTACATAACACTAATATCCTTGGGGAACGCAACTGCCAGCAAAATCGGCAAGCATTCGAACATTGCACGGCAAGATGTTTATCGGATACTTTCCGAGCTCGAAAGTAAGGGTTTAATTGAGAAATCTTTGGCAAAACCCGCATCTTTTCGACCGATAGCATTGAATTGTGCCATTTCAATTCTGCTCCAAAAAAAGGAAGAAGAAATCCACCATCTCAAGACGAAGGCGATTAAGCATTTAAAAAATCTTGAAGCTGACTGCGTTAATACAGTATCTCTAGATGATCCGCATCATTTCAAGATACTTTCAAAGCACCACATCAATCCATCAAGCACAGTTTATAAGATAGGTACGGCTGTGGCTAAAGCGGAAAAAAGTGTTATGTGCTTAACAAATTTTGAGATTTTCAGCAAAGTACAATATATGGACGAACAGATTTGGAAGCAGGCAGTAAATCGAGGAGTAAGATTTAAGTTTCTAATATGCGGACGTACCCGCAAAGAAATCGAGCAGTCCCTTGACCCGTTTTTGAAAAATAGTGAGCACTTTAAAATTGAAGCGCTTGCTGATGCTCCTCCGACATGCGTAATTCTAATCGATGATAAGGAGGTCTTTTGCAGAATGGGCGTGACTCTGGAAAGCCCTGTTTTATGGTCTACATCGTCTAACTTTGTTGCAATGATGAAAGATTATTTGGAAACCAAATGGAAATTATTAGAGCATAAGTGTGCCTAAGAAATTTTAGATCAATTATAAGTGCCGAACATAATTTTCTAAAACGTTTCAGCAAACAAACGGAAATTCTGAATATCTCCGCCAGAAAGCTTTGATTAAGTAGCTTCTTATAAGCGCAACTATATAAAGCAGAAAATTTACTATTTGCATATCAAGAGCACAAAGGAGTTCAGGAGAATTTGCCTGTTAAGCGAAAAAGTCGTGGAAGATCCAAGGGTGGTAAAGGAAGCAGTAGTCTTGTTCAGTGTGCTATGTGCGGGCAGATGGTGCCGCGTGACAAGGCGAAAAAGTCTACACGTCGAGTGTCTTTTGTTGATCCTCAATTGGCTAAGGAGCTGCGCCAGAAAGGCACATATCTCTCCTCATGGGTAGATACCAAGTATTATTGTATTTCTTGCGCCGTTCACAGGGGAATTGTTAAGGTTAGAGCTGAAAGCGAAAGGCGCTCGCGCAACAGAAGACACTAGTTTCCCCAGTTAAATGACCCATATATAAATGAGGAGCTATGCCGCGCGCAGTACTGCTTTGGTTGCCGCAGCAGTTGCTTTGCAAGGCGTAGCTAATTTTTCTCATAGACGAAAGCATCTGACGCCACAAACGCGGATTTTGCACTAAAATATACAAAATGGGATAGGACAGAGGAGGCGTCGCCGCTGTTCAATTATCATTCCTGCTAACATTAGTCTCTTTTTTCAACGTACTGTAAACATGCAGTCCCCTCTGCAGAACCGTCAAATTTGCCAGCACGGCAATGAATACGATGCCGATGTTTAAGGCTGGAAGCCACCAAACTGCGGCAACGCTGGCAATCGCTAGAATTATTAGCCTTTCAGCTCTTTCGGCGAAACCTACCGACTCCATCTTTATCCCTGCCGCTTCCGCCCTTGCTCGGCTATAGCTCACCAGCAGAGAACCCGCCAAAGCAGCTAAACCCCATAAAGGCTCGCATAATCCACCGATTATGATGCCTGCGCACACTGCGGCATCGGCATACCTGTCCAGTAAAGAGTCCAGAAACCCGCCGAACACGCTTTGAAGCTGGCAAGTCCTGGCGATTACGCCGTCCAGCACATCGCAAAATCCAGAAGCCAAAAGCAAAACGGTTGCCAGAAGAAGCCAGACAGACTGACTTTGCCCAATTGCGTATGCAGCGGCTGAAAAGAACGCTAGCATCACGCCTATTATGCTTACGCTGTTCGGTGTTAAACCCAACTTACGCGCGGCTTTCGCTTCTGAAGCTAATAAATCCTGAACTTTCTTCTTTAACTTCGTCAACAACTTTCGCCAACCCTTGCCATTTTGTATTCTAGCACTTATTATTTAAGCTGGCTGCGTCATAGTTTAAGCGTTAACTCCGTGCAGTCCTCGTGACATAAAAATGTGCTAGAAAGACTTGGTTGCTACATAAAATGACATCCAATAGGTAACTTTTAAGTTAAATTAAACCGTTTTAAGACAATGGACTTATAAGGAAGATGCAAATTATATACGCAGCACCGTTCTGTCACCGACAGAAACGCATCAACAACACACACAAAAGAAACAATAAAAAGGAGTGAAGAAAATGACAGACAACTCTGATGTGATCTTCGTTGGGAATAAGCCTCCGATGAGTTATGTGCTGGCTATT
>JBNARN010000040.1:10014-11438 GCA_049718365.1 Candidatus Bathyarchaeales archaeon | reverse complement strand
CAAAATTTTGCTAATCGAAGTTGTCGGCGGGTTTACAGGCTTGTCTCTTATTAAGCCAAGCGACATTTTAACGGTTGTAAAAGAGAAGCTGCTCTAAAGTTGCGTGGAAAGCAAAGCCACCCGCTCGAGCACAAGCTTAACCAGCGCTTGATCCGTATCGTCTTTGCCCTTGACTGCCTCAAGCTCTTCGTCTGAAATTAAGAAGGCTTCACGTATTCTCCGTGCTTTTTCCTCGGAAAGCTCAAGAGCCCACTCATCAGGTATGGCGCCAATGGCGTCAGAAACCGCTGAAAGCGCGGCTTCTATCTGGTCAGGCTTATCGCCTATTATGACCACCGCAATGCTTTCAGTTCCCTCTTTTACACCCATCAACGCAATGGCTTTTCGGATCTGGCGCTGTGCTGAAGCGTAAAGCATAACGTCCATCGCCAAACTTTTCGAAATGCCCTGCCCATTTTTGAAGGATATCAGCGCATTTAAAACTGCAAAGTACAGATGCTGCCACGTAGCCACCAATTCAGCGTCAAAAAACTGAACTAGAATCCCCTGATCCTTATTGGCTGCTGCTTTGAGTAACTCTTCTACCTTAGCGTTTCCCGCGTTTCTGAACGCCGTGATCTCTACGTATTTTCCAGCTTCTTCAATATACTTTAGCACTTTCTCGCCCCTCAAGTGTCTCCTTAAGAAATCTTTCGATTAACTGCTTGGGCAAACCTGCCTTTACCAATTTCGCTATTTCAACGTCAACTGCAGTTTTTTCCCGATGCATCTCAACTATTTTTCTGATAGTCTCCTTTGTTTCCCACGGAAAAACCACCCAAAAGCTTGTCTCCGCCTCGTAATAATCTGGCTTAACTACGCTTTCAGGCTTTTTGTATAAAGTGGCAACGCGGACTTCTGCTGCGCCCCGTTGCAGGACATGCGCTCTGGCAAGCTGCAGGCTTTTTCCCGTATCCGCTACGTCATCAACTAAAAGCACCTTTTTGCCCTTCACCGTTGCGGCAACTTTCTGCTTCAAAACTGGCTCTGCGCGTGATTTAGCGATGCCCATGTAGAATTCCACTTGAACCGTGGCAAGCACAGAAACCTCAAGGAGATCAGATAGAACCCGTGCAGGAACCCAGCCGCCTTTCGCTATGCCTACAATAACTTCGGGTTTAAAGTTGCTTTGGCGGATTTTCTCCGCTTGCCTAAGCAGCATGTCATAGGCTTTTTCCCACGTTACTGCTTCAAATTCTGCGCTGTCTTCCACATGCAGCCCCTTTTCCAACAGGATTAGAACACGGGAAAACTCTTATAAGTTTAGGCTGCAACAGCCGCCTTTTCCAATGCTTACATGGGGTTTTGCACGCGGTTCTCTTATTAACTGGCGCTTTTTATAGGAAAAGTTTTTAGTTTAGTTATTATATGAAACTGTGCAAAAG
>JBNARN010000040.1:9291-10004 GCA_049718365.1 Candidatus Bathyarchaeales archaeon | reverse complement strand
ATTCGCAGCACCAGGAGCATACGATCGTGCCATAACCGTTTTCTCTCCAGACGGGCGGCTATTTCAAGTTGAATACGCCATGGAGCTAGTTAACCGTGGCGCAACAATTCTGGGAATTCAATGCGCAGAAGGAGTAGTTTTAGGGTCAGAAGAAAACATAGAGCCCCTTGAAGACGCTGGTTACTCGTGGAAACTCTTCAAGATTGACGAGCATGTGGGCGTGGCTATAGTGGGCTTAAGCTCCGACGCCAGAGTGCTTATCGATCAAGCGCGCATATATGCGCAGAGCAACAAGTTAACTTATGATGAACCCATAGACATAGAAGTTGTAACCAAGAGGATATGTGATATACAGCAGATGTACACGCAGCATGCTGGCGTTAGACCCTTCGGTGTCTCGCTAATTTTTGGAGGCGTCGATAAGACTGGAACGCATGTTTTCGGGACTCATCCCAGCGGAACCTACCGCGGTTACAAGGCCACAGCTTTAGGCGCTGGAAGAGAAGTAGTGCTGGCGATGCTGAAGGAAGAATACCATGAAGACATGAGTTTAGATGAAGCCATAAAACTTGCAGTAAAATGCTTGCATAAAGCCTTAGAAGCTAGGCAGCTGCCGCCCAGAATAAAAATCGCCGTTGTTCCTGCAAAAACGAAGAAAATGGAAATGTTAACCGATGAGGCAGTGGAAGGCTACCTTAAAGAGCTGGGTTTGA
>JBNARN010000040.1:7919-9281 GCA_049718365.1 Candidatus Bathyarchaeales archaeon | reverse complement strand
AAGTGACAATTTAATGAGTGAAAAGTACACTGTTGCGCGTTTAACAAAAGATAAGGAACAATTTGAAATTCTCGTTAAACCAGAGAAGGCATTAGATTACCGCACAGGGAAAATTTCCCGGATAACAGATGTCTTGGTGTCTGAAACCATTTTCTCCGACGCAAATAAGGGCACAAAAGTTTCAGAGGAGCAGATGCGCAAAGCCTTCGAGACAACAGACCCGCTGAAAATTGCAGACATAATCCTAAAGAAGGGTGTGCTTCAGCTTACAACAGAGCAAAGGCGTAAAATGATAGAGGATAAGCGCAAACAAATAATCGACTTCATTGCACGGCAGGCAGTTGACCCGAAAACTAACTTGCCTCATCCGCCTATGCGAATAGAAAACGCCATGGAGCAAATCCGCTACCCCATAGACCCGCATAAATCCGTGGAGGAGCAGGCACGCGAAATCGTGAAGCTTCTACGGCCGATTTTGCCTTTAAAGATAGAGCAGATTTCCCTGAGCGTGAGTATACCCGCTGAATACTCTACGAGGGCTTATGGCGCCATCAAGGGTTTCGGCACGATAAAAAAGGAGGAATGGCGCGCAGACGGCTCATGGCATGGCGTAATAGAAATGCCTGCTGGCGCATATGCGCCGTTCCTTAACAAGCTTGGAGAAGTAACTAAAGGAAGTGGAGAAGCAAAAGTAATCACTTAAAGAATTAAATTTGAGGTTAATGAAACATGCCGACATTTTTTGAAAAAAAGCAGATTGTAACGCCAGGAGAATTGCTTGCAGAAGGCGACTACACAGCTGGCGAAAACACCTACGAAGAAAATAAGAAGATTTACGCTGCGAGAATTGGTCTCGCAAACTGTGAAAACAAAAAAGTGAACGTGGTTGCCTTAAGAGCGTTCTACTACCCAAAAGTAGGCGACATTGTAATAGGCACGGTTCTCGAAGTTGGCTTCAACGGGTGGACCGTGGACATTAAAGCGCCTTACACTGCGCTTCTTAGGGCATCTGATGTTCTAAGCAGACCTTTTAAACCGCAGAATGATGAGCTATCACATTTTCTTAACACAGGCGATTTGATTGTTGCTAAAATAGCATCGTTTGATCGAGCGCATGACCCGCAACTTACTGTTAGCGAGCCTGGCTTGGGAAAAATAACCCGCGGGCAAATAATGAAGGTAACTCCGACGAAGATTCCCCGCGTGATCGGCAGGAAGGGCTCGATGATTTCGCTTATAAAGCAGGAAACTGGCTGCCAGATTATTCTGGGAATCAACGGGATCATTTTGGTCACTGGGAAGAGGCCAGAGGACGAGGAACTTGCCATGATGGCGATTCAAAAAATTGAGGAAGAATCCCAT